>NZ_BAAGPS010000023.1:177106-181118 GCF_054783935.1 Streptomyces pseudoechinosporeus | reverse complement strand
CGGCCTTGCCGACGATCGAGCCCGCCCGCGAACACGTCGTGTTCATCCAAGCCGATGCCTCTGACAACGGGCACCCAACCCGTTGTCGGAAACGGCCGGCCACTGACCCGCAGTTCAGGAGCCCTTCCCCACCGGCTCCAGCACCGCCACGCACTCCACACGATGCGTCATAGGAAAGATGTCAGCCTGAGCGAGTCACGGAAAAGGCCACGTCAGGACCTGTTTCTCGGCTCGCTGCCCCGCGTGCGGGCGCCCAGAGCGTCAAACGAGCGTAAACGACCAACGGTCCATCCCTCCTCTTCGGGCGGAACAGGCTGCCACGACCAGCTCCCCTCCACGAGCCCACTCCCACTCACTCCGGACGCAGGCTCGCACATCATGACCCTCATCGCTTCCCCGGCCGCCATAATGGAGTCATGCCCTCCAGCCCACAGCACGCCGCCCCCACGCCGAGCGACCTCTCGGGCGCGGTCGCCGAGGACCTGGCGCTGTACCGGGAGAAGTTCCGGCGGCGTCTGCCGGAGTCGCTGGACGAGTTGCACGGCCCGACCCAGGGAGTCGTGGAGCTGCCACTGCACATGGCCTGGTCCGGGATGACCTCGTACGACATGAGCAAGCCCCGCCAGCGCATGGGCCTGTACCGCACCGTCCTGCACGAGGGCCTGCACGACGACCTGCCCCGCTACCTCAACCAGGACCTGCTCCTCCAGCTGTGGCCGGTGCTGCGCACCCTCGTCGGACGCACCGTGCGCACTGTGTGGGAAGACGCCTTCCCCCAGCTCGCCTCCCGCACCCGGGCGGCCGCGTGACGGACATGCCGGAGCTGCACACGCGGCTCCTGGCGGATGTGATCGCCCTCGGCTCCCCGTACCCGCTGGTCCTCACCGGCGGATACGCCGTGCGGGCGCACCGCCTCGTCAACCGCCCCAGCCAGGACCTCGACGTCGCCACCGAGAACCCGGCGCCCATGGCCGACATCGCGGCCACGCTCCGCGCCGGCCTGGAAGCCCGCGGCTGGAAGGTGCACGCGCTGGAGACCGCCCCGCTGTCCGCCCGCTTCACCGTGTCCGACCCGGCCACCGGGCAGGACTGCGAGGTCGACATCCTCAAGGAGATCTTCTGGCGGCCCATCGCCCAGAGCCCGTATGGGCCCGTCCTCGCGGAGGAGGACGTGATCGGGACCAAGGTCCGTGCCCTTGCCGACCGCGGAGCGCCCCGCGACTTGATCGACGTGTTCGCGGCCTCCCGCCGCTGGGCCAATGCCGAGCTCGAGGAGTTCGGCCGCCGCCATGCCCGCGGCCGCTTCGAGCGCGAGGACCTGCAGGCGAACCTCACGGGCGCCGAGTGGACCGACGACGAAGCCTTCGCCGCCTATGGGCTCGATGACGCCACCATCACCGCGCTTCGCGCTTGGGCCGTGATGGGGGTGCCCCCTGCTCGAGCGAAGCCGAGAGCTGGGGGAGGGCCGACGACCTCGCGGCCCGTCTCCTCGAAGAGGCCGATGGTCCGGACATCGACTGATCACGCCCGGACCCTCACACGGCTCTAGCCACCCAGACGGGCTACGAAACCCGGCAGCACCCTGCCTCTACCGCCTAGCGTGACGCTCCTCCCTGCACTGAGCCGAGCGGAGTCCTGGGCCGTGAAGTACTCATTGTCGGAGAAGCAAGCCGCGATGCTGCGAGAGATCGCGGCTGCTTCCGATGCCGTGGTTCTCCCGCGCGGGCGGGCTCACAGGGCCTGCGGACGCCGCCATGCCTGGATACCTTCGGGCGCGGCCGGATGACGTTCGAGCCCCACCGCCGACAGCTCGGCGGCCAGCGTCTCGTCGGAGACGACATGGCAGTCGAACCCCGCGGTCTCTTCCCGGATCAGTTCGTCGCCGCGCCAGGTCCGGTAGGTCATCACCCAGCGAATCAGGTCCTCACCCACGACGTCCGCCCGCGCGAGGGTGTCGTAGCGGTGCCGCCCCAGCGTGCCTCCGGGGACGATCGACGGTGCGACAACAGTCGCTGTCTGGGGGTGCTGCGACTCCATGATCAGCAGGCCGCCGGGGCGGAGTGCGTCGGCCCACTTGTGCCAGAGCCGGACCCGCTGCTCCGGCGGGAAATGCATGATCATGTTGAACAGCACCACGGCGTCCAGCGGTGTGTCCACTTCGGCTGTCAGCGCGTCCTCGGGCAGTACGGTCACTGTGTCCGCGGCTGCCGGTATGCGGGACAGCCGGGTCACCAGGGCGGTGCGCATGATGCGCGTCGGCTCGATCGCGAAGATCTCACCGTCCGGCCCGAGCAACTCCAGTAGTGCCTCAGTGAAGACCCCTGTGCCGGGGCCGATCTCGGCAACCGTGCGGGCCCCGGACACCAGCCGCCGCAGGGCGTCCGTGAGCGAGGCCCGTACCGCCTCGGGGAAAATCACGTCGTAGTAGGGGCCGTTGACGGCATAGCCGAGCCCCTGATCGGCGCGGTCGGCCTCACTCGTGGCGGTCCTGGTCATCTGTGGCCTTTCTCCGTGGTGAGCAGTTACCTATCCGAACCGATCCCCCAGGCATCGATGCGCGGTCGCGCGAGCACATCGGCGCCCTCCGGAGTCGGCGCGCACAGCGGAGCCGTCGGAATCGGAGCTCGCCCCAGCCCTGCCGCGCCTTCCGCCCGGACCACAACACGCGTCCGAGGCAGCAGGCAAGGGGACGGCGTGACCCTGCGCTACGGGCGACGGATGCCGCGGTATCTGCCGGCCGTGCGTCCGTCGCACCCCATGGGCAGTAGCCGGAGCCACGCGGCACCCGCACCCGTGTGGCGACCGCGACGAGCAGCCCCGCGCGGTGCTCGGGGCTGCTTGTCGGGCCGTCACGGTCCGGCGGGCAGGGCCGCGGCGGGGTCCGGGCGCCGGATGCGCTTCGCGATCAGGCCGTGGCGGGGTGCCAGGCACCAGGTGATGGCGAACAGGCCGGTGAGGACCACGACCACCGAGCCACCCGCGGCCAGATCGTAGGTGTACGAGACGTACAGGCCCGCCACGCTCCCGGCACAGCCGATGAGCGAGGCCAGCAGGGTCATCGCCCACAGCCGTTCGGTGAGCATGCGGGCGGCGGCCGCGGGCGTGATGAGCAGGGCGAGGACCAGGATGTTGCCGACCGCCTCCAGGGACATCACGATCGTCGTGGTCACGACGACGTAGAGCGCCAGGTCGAGACGGAACACTGGCAGGCCCGCGGCGCGTGCCGCCTCCCGGTCCAGGCTGACGGCGACCAGTTCCTTGCCGATCGCGAGCACGACGAGCACGAGTACGGCCCCGATGGCGGCCACGGTCCACACGTCCGCCGCGCTGACCGCGAGGACCTGCCCGAAGAGGAAGGAGGACAGGTCGGTCGTCCAGCTGTCACGCGTGGAGACCAGGACGATGCCCAGTCCGAAGGCGAAGGCGAAGAAGACGCCGATGACGGTGTCCTCCTTGAGCCGCCGGTTCTGCGAGACGAAGGCGATCAACACGGCCGTCGTGATGCCGGCCGCGGCGCCGCCGAGGAGAAGGTTGCCCTCGAAGGCGTAGGCGAGCGCGACACCGGGGAAGGCCGAGTGGGCGACCGCGTCGCCGATGAACGCCATGCCGCGCAGCACGACGTACACGCCCACCACTCCGCACACCAGGCCGATGACCGCGGCGACGGCGAACGCCCGCTGCATGAAGGGCAGTTGCCAGGGGTCCGTGAGGAACTCGATCACGCTACGGCTCCGATCGCGCGGTCCAGGCCGAACGCCCGCAGCATCTGGTCGGGGTCGGCGAGGAGTTCGGGGCCGCCCTCTGCGACGACCGTGCGGTTGATCAGCGCGACCCGGTGGCAGGTGCGGGCGGCAGCCGCCAGGTCGTGCGTGGTCATCAGCAGCGCCCTGCCTTCCGCGGCCAGTCGGCCGAACAGCTCGTTCAACAACTCCTGGGTGGGCACGTCGACGCCGGTGAACGGCTCGTCCAGGAGCAGGATGCGCGGCCCGGCGGCCAGGGCGCGGGCCACCAG
>NZ_BAAGPS010000023.1:84036-177067 GCF_054783935.1 Streptomyces pseudoechinosporeus | reverse complement strand
CGACCCGCTGCTGCTGGCCGCCGGACAGCTCACCGACGGGGCGCCGGCGCAGTTCGGTGAGCCCGGTCAGCTCCAGCGCTTCGTCCACCGCCGCCCGGTCCGCCGCGGCCGGGCGGCGCAGCCAGCCCATCTGCCGGGTGCGTCCGGTGAGGACGGCGCCGGCGATGTCGATCACCTGGGCGCCGTCCGCGGGATCCAGGGTCAACGCCCCGTCCGCGTAGGCGATCCGGCCGAGTCCGGGTCCTGCCGTGCGTGCCGTACTGTCGTCCGCGACAGCGGCCCCGCCTCCCGCCAGTCCCACCGGTGTGGCCGCGAGGACCACCGCCACGGCGACCCGCTGAACCCTTCGCTTGCCTCTCATCGGGCGTCCTCCCCCAGGCACTTGGCGAGCTCCGTCGCGTTGTGCCGCATCATCGATACGTAGTCGTCGACGTTGTCGTCGAACGAGTCGCCGTAGATCGTGCAGATCCCGACCCCCTGGTCCTCGGCGACCCGGCGGAGCACGTCGGCGCGCGCCGTGAGGTTCGGCTCCAGGAACACCGACGGGACCTTCTTCTCCCGGATGGTGACGCCGAGTTCCTCCACCTCGGCCGCGCTCGGCTCCTGGTTGGGCACGGGTACGACGAAGCCCGCGATCTCCATGCCGTACGCCTTCGCGAGGTACCCGAAGGCGTCATGCGTGGTGATCAGCTTCCGGTTCTGCTCCGGCACGGTGGCGAGCTTCTGCGCGACCTCCTCATCGAGGGCGCCGAGCGTCTTCAGATACGCGGCGGCGTTCTTCTCGTACGTCGCCTTCCCGTCCGGATCCGCCTTGATCAGCTCGGCCTCGATCCGCCGCACGTACGCCCCGGCGTTGGCGACGTCCGCCCAGGCATGCGGGTCCATGTCGCCGTGCACATGCTTGCCGATCACGGCCTGCGGCAGCACCCACAGCGCGTCGCCCGCCTTGCCGAGGAAGGCGTACGGCTCCTCCTTCGGTACGGCCGCCTTGGCCCGGTCGGGCACGTTGAGCACCACGTCCTCGGCCGCGAGCCGGGCCGGCTCGCCGCTCTTGTCGTCGTCGGCCCGGACGTACACCTTCCCGGTCTCGGCGTTGAGCGCGACGTCGGCGTGCCCGCCGTCGAGGACTCTCGCTCCCTCGGGCGCCTCGGCGTCGTCGCCGACGGTGAAGGTGAAGGTGCCGCTGCCGATCTCCGCGGTCTTCCCGTCGAGGGTCTCGGTGTGTCCCTCGACGGTCAGCCGGTACGTACCGGGCTCGCTGAACGCCCAGTTGACGTGGGTGTGCGCCTCGGGCGGCAGGGTGAAGGAGTCGGCGTCGTCGAGGCCGTCGGCGGAGTCGATGTACACCTTGGGCTTGCCGAGCGTGTCGGTGAGATACACGCGCAGCTCGCCGGGTCCCTCCAGCTTCATGACCGTGCCGCCGTACTCCTCCAGCTTCTCGGCGACCTCGATCTTCGGCGCGGACTTCTGGGCGTTGGTGTGGACCATCTTCATGATCCCGGGCTCTTCGAGCAGCAGCCCGTTGCTGAACACGACATCGGCCTTGGCGACCTTGGTCGCGTCGCCGGGGCTCGGCTCATAGGAGTGCGGGTCGCCGTGGTGCGGCACGATCGAGGTGGTCGTCGACACCGTCAACTCGGCATCCTACGAACCGGCTTGAAGTCCGCTGCACCCGGACAGTAACGCGCTCGCCGCGACCAGCGCGGCGGTGGTGGTGCGTCTGGGATGGCCCCGCATGGGGCTCCTCATTCTCTCGAACACGACAATGCCGCATACGACGGACCGGGTGGCTGCCAGGCGCCGGTCCGTCGTACGCGGAGCTTTCACTGGACGGTACGGCGACGTCGTACGAAGAACACCGCACCACCGCCCACCAGCAGAGCGACCACGGCGATGCCCCCGATCACGGCGACTTGCGCACCGGTGGAGGCGAGGCCGCCGGTCGTCGAGGTGCCGCTGCCGCCGACCAGCCCGCCAGTCGGCTGCGACCGGTGCGCACACTGGACGACGTCGACTCTGCGGTCGCCGCGCTGGCCTGGGCCGGACCGCATCTGCTGGTCACCGCCCACCGCGACGGCCGCGTACGGGCCCACGGGCTGCCCTCGCGGACGACGCTGTGAACCGCCGTACGACACCGATCGCCACCACCACCGGCCGTACGGTGGCGATCGGCGGCGTGGCCAACCGTCCGTGCACGCTGGTCGTCTGCCGCGGCTGCTGCTGCGGCAACCCGCGCAAGCACCCCGGCACCGACCACGCCTGGCAGCTCGACCGCCTGCGCGCGGCAGCGGCCGACTCCGCAGGGCGCCTCACCGTCCGTACATCGGGCTGCCTCGGGCCGTGCGACCTGGGGGCACCTCCCGGCCGGAGGCTGGGGGACAACGTCATGGTCGTCCAGCCCTCCACCGCCGGACGAAGTGCCGGCGGCCGGGCGACCTGGATCGGCTTCGCCCTGGACGACGACTGCACCGACGACCTGCTCGCCTGGGTCACCGCGGGCGGCCCCGGCCTCGCCGAACCCCCGCCCACCCTGAAGCTCCAGTTCGTCCGCCCACCCCGCGAGACGAGGGCCCGTGCACGCCGCTGAGCCCGACAGCAGCGGAGGCGGCAGCCGCGACATCCTCGCGGCCGCCCACCTCGACGAGGCCACCGCCGCCTCCGTCGCCGCCACCCTCCAAGCCCTGGCCACGCCATCTCGGTGCGCATCCTCACCACTTGCACTGCCGAGGTGCCGGACACGGCGTGTGGCACGCTCCCCCACACCTTGCGCGCCCTCTCTTCGCCCCGGCGGGCTGCGTTCCTGAACTGACGGCGGCACAGAAACCTTATGCGGTGGCCAAACCCTTGGCTCCTCCTAGGGCTTAAAGGCATATACAACGGGAAATGATGATCCCCGAACGGTTGTCTGAGTGGCTGCCGGCGCTCGACGGTGTCGCTCGACCGCCGGGGGCTGCAGCCGCCGGTGTACGGGAAGGGGGCCTGCCGTGCGTGCGCCCTTGTATCTGCAGCCGCGGCTGGAGCCACCTCTCGGCTCGTTGCTGGAAGACGTGTCCTTCCTCCACTCCCTCGTCGACGCCCTCGGTTCGCCGCTCAATGTGCTGCTGCCCGACCGGATCGTTGAGAACGCCGCGGGGTTCCGCAGCATCTACCACAAGCACCACCTCACCGGTCGGGTGTACTTCGCGCACAAGGCGAACCAGGCGTACAGCCTGGCGCGGCGGCTGACGGCGACCGACCCGGCCGCGGTCGGCATCGACGTCGCCTCGCTGGGCGAGCTGCGACACGCCCTGGAGTGCGGCTTCACCCCCGACCGGATCATGGCCACCGGTCCCAAGGATCCCGAGTTCCTGTGGCTGGCCGCCCGCACCGGCGCCTGCGTGAACATCGATTCCCACACCGAGCTCGACCAACTGGGCAGGCTGATACGTGAGTACGACCTGCCTCGGACAGACGTGCTACTGCGGCTGTCGGAGTTCGAAGCTTCCGCCTCCGCCGCGTCGGGCACGAGGGTGCTCTTCCGGCGCAGCCGCTTCGGCTCATCCGTGCGGGAGGTCGACACCCTGCTCGACGCGGTCGAACGGCATCGGGACGCCGTCCGGTTGACCGGTGTCGCCTACCACCTGGACACCACCGGGCTCGCGGAGAAGGCCGTCGCGCTGGAAAGTTGCATCACGGTCATGGACGCATGCCGCGCCCGCGGAATGGACCCGCGTGTCATCGACATCGGCGGCGGTTTCGGCGTCGGTTATGTCGCTGACGCCGGTCAGTGGGAGCGCTACACCACCGAGCTCGCCGAGGCCGTGCTCGGGACCCGCCCCGCCCTGACCTGGCGTGGCCACGGCTACGGGTTGCGCAATGAGGGCGGCACACTGCGCGGGGCGCCGGCGCTCTACCCGGCCCACCGTCCCACCGCGGGACCCGGATACCTCGACGAACTGCTGGCCCACCCCGCCCCCACCTCGGGCCGCCCGCTGGCCACCCTGCTCCTGGAGCACCTCTACGACCTCGCCTGCGAACCGGGCAGGGCACTTGTCGACCAGTGCGGACTGTCATTGGCTCGAGTGCTCGACGTACGCCGTACCGGCCAGGACTCGGGCGACCTTCTGGTACGCCTCGGCATGAACGCCGGTGACGTGAGCCTGGAGGAGCACGGGGTTCTCGTCGACCCGGTCCTCCTGCCCCGTCCCGGAGCGCAACAGGATGCCGACGACGGGCCGGTAGGGGTCTATCTGGCCGGCAATCTGTGCCTGGAGGCCGATCTGATCACACGCCGCAAAGTCTCCCTGCCCCGGCTGCCGCGCCCCGGCGATCTGCTGGCGTTCGCGAACACCGCCGGATACGCGATGGACTTCCACGCCCACCATGCGCAGAGGCAGCCGGTCGCCCGCACGGTCGCCGCCACACGGGAGGGGGACTCCTGGCGTTGGTGCCTGGACGAGGAGTACTGGCCGATCACGCGAGGGGACCCGGTTTCATGAGGTACGACAGCATCACGGAGGCCATCGGCAACACGCCGCTGGTGCGGATCGACCCGGCCGTGCACGGCCTGCGCCACATCGACCTGTACGCCAAGCTGGAGATGCTCAACCCCTTCGGCTCGGTCAAGGACCGGGCCGCGTGGAACATGGCCCGCCCGGGTCTGGCCTCGGCGGCGGAGCGCGGTGCGACGGTCGTGGAGCTGTCGAGCGGCAACACGGCCAAGGCCCTCGCCCTGCTCGCGGGGATGCACGGCCTCACGTTCAAGAGCGTCACCAACCGGATGCGGGTGCCGGAGATCAAGGAGCTGCTCCTGCTGCTGGACGCGGAGATCGAGGAGCTGCCGGGGCAGAGCGAATGCCTCGACCCGACCGACACCGACGACCCGCTGACCCGCTTCTACCAGGCGCTCGCCGAGGACGGGAGCGCGTATCTGCACACCGACCAGTACTTCAACCCGCGCAATATCGAGGCCCATGCCACGGGCACCGGCCCGGAGATCGTCAAGGACCTGGACGGGCGGGCGCCGGACTGGTTCATCGCCTGCGTGGGCACGGCCGGCTCCTCCACCGGCGTGGCCCGGGCACTGCGCGAACAGGACCCCGGGGTACGGGTGGTCGGGCTCGTCGCCCACAAGTCGGACTTCATCCCCGGCATCCGCACCATCGACGAGGTGCACCAGGTGGGCCTGTTCGACCCGGCGACGTACGCCACGATCGAGTCGGTGACCGCTGATGAGGCCATCGACGGGATGCTGACGCTGATCCGCCGCTGCGGGATGCTGGCCGGACCCACCGGCGGCGCCGCCTATCACGGTGCGGTACGCCATCTCCGTACGGTGGACACGGAACTGGCAGAAGCAGGGGCGGCGGAGCGGCGTACGGCGGTCTTCATCGTCTGCGACCGTGTCGAGAGCTATCTCAGTTACGTACGGCAGCGCCGCCCCGAGCTCCTGGGCCGGCCGCCCCGGAAGAACTCCGCTGCGGCCCTCTCCGACGCCGAGGTGCGAGAGGAGGCCACGGTCATCGACACGGCGGACGCGCGGCGGTGGATCGAGGACGGGCAGCCGCGGCCCCTCGTGGTCGACCTGCGCGGGCCGCACGCGTACGCCGTGCTGCACATCGACGGATCGGTCAACATCGCCGACGAGCTGTTCGAGGAACTCGTGCGTGGTGGCTTGCCGTTCAGCAAACGGCAGCCGGTACTGCTGGCCTGCCCGATCGGCGAGAAGTCGGCCCGCTATGCCGCGCTGCTGACCCGCATGGGCCATCCCGACGTGCGTAGTCTGTCCGGTGGGATCGTCGCGTGGCGCGACGCCGGCGCCCCGCTGGTAAGGGACTGAATCCGTGCCCGGCCCCGAACTGAAGGAGCTGGCCGACTGGCAGAAGGGGCTGCGGCAGCAGTTCCCCATCATCACCGCACACCCCGATGTGTCCTACCTCGACAGTGCGGCCACCTCGCAGAAGCCGCAGGCCGTCCTCGATGCCGTACAGACGTATCTGACGACGGCGAACGCCAATGCCGGGCGTGGCAGCTACCCGTGGGCCAACCACACGACGCAACTGGTGGAACGGACACGGCACCGCGTCAAGGAGTTCATCGGCGACCCCGAACCAGAGCGCTCGGGCGTCCACTTCACCAGCGGCACCACCGAAGGACTGCGGACCATCGCCCGCGACTGGCTCCCCGGCCATCTCTCGGACGGCGACGAGATCCTCGTCCCCTTCGCCGACCACCGGGCGAATCTGGACCCCTGGCTGGAGGCCCAGCGACTGCTGGCACGACAGGGCATCACCGTGCACCTGCGAGAACTGCCGTACCAGGAGTCGTCCGGCGACTACGACCACCGGGCACTGGCCGGGCTCATCGGCCCGCGCACCCGCTTCGTCGCCGCCACCCACATCCACCACGTCTACGGCAGCGACATGAACGTGCACCGCATCCGCGAGGCCGTCGGCCCGGACGTCCCGATCTGTCTCGACGCCGCCCAGAGCATCGGCCATCTCCCCGTGTCCGTGGACCGGCTCGACGTGGACTTCGTGGTCTTCTCCGGCCACAAGGCGCTGGCCCTGCCCGGCTCCGGGGCCGTCTGGGCCCGCAACGCACCGGGACGCGGCCCGCGGTTCCGTCCCGGCGGCTGGAACGGCACCCCCAACACGGTGGGCATCGCCGCCCTGGAGGCCGCACTCGACTGGCTCGAGGCCGCGGGCACGGACCGCATCGCACGCTGGACCACGGCTCTCGCAGCCCGGCTCACCGAAGGGCTCCGCCGCCTGACCCCCTACGAGATCTTCGGCTGCCAGGCCAGTCTGGCCGCCGACTCCGCCGTGCAGCGGCGCCACGGCATCGTCACCTTCCGACACCGCGACATCCCGTCGGACGACCTGGGCTTCATTCTGTACAGCCACGGCATCATGGTCCGGGCCGACAACCTGTGCCAGGCCGGCACGGACAAGCAAGACGGCTCGGTGCGGGTCAGCCTCCACGTGTACAACACGGTGCGGGAGATTGACCGCCTGCTGACCGTGCTGGCGTCCCTGGAGCAGTAACACGAATGGAAATCGTTTCCAATAGTCGCTAGGTTCTGAGCGTAGCCAGCGGTCGACAGACGGAAGAGGCGACGCGAACCCATGGGCGTAAGCATGGAAACGGCCAAGCTGTGGGTGGAGCGCTGGGAACGCCAGCAGGAGCACTACGCCATCGCCCGTGAGGAGCGGTTCAGAGTCATCGCCGACGTCGTCGAACACGTCGCAGCCCACGAGGCCCGACCGCTGCTTCTCGACCTCGGCTGCGGCCCGGGATCGCTGGCCGCCCGGCTCACCGCGAGGCTGCCGGACGCGGAGATCATCGCGGTGGACATGGACCCGGTGCTCCTGGAACTCGGCCGCACCCATCACACGGAAGCCGCACGCTATGTGGACGCCGTGATCGGGGACAGCGGATGGACCGACACCCTCGCCATGGACCGCCCCCTGGACGCAGCTGTCTCGACAACCGCCCTCCACTACCTCTCGGAACAGACCCTGCTGCGCACCTACCGCCAGCTGGAGAGCCTGCTGCGACCGGGGGGCGCCCTCATCAACGGCGACCACTTCACCCTGGACGACCGGCGGTGCTCGGAACTCACCGCCCATGTGGGGCAACGACGAGCCGAACGATCACGCACACGCGACCACGAGGACTGGGAGTCCTGGTGGAGCGCGGCCGCTCAGGACCCGGAACTGACCGACCTGTTCGCCCAACGCGAGAAGCGACAAGCAGCACTCGGCAACCACTACGGAAACGACAACGACCTCACACTCACCCGCCATATCGAACTGCTGCAGCAGGCGGGCTTTCGCCACATCGCCCCGGTCTGGCAAGTCGGCGACAGCCACGTCCTCGTCGCGCTCAAAGAATGACCAACCCCACCCCGGCCCTGACAGCACTCCTCAATGCCATGCCGCCAAGACAGCGCTCCAGCGATCGCACCCCACATCGGCGACCTTTCCCACACTCCCGCATGCCACCCTTGGCCTGGGTCGTCACCGTTTCGGCCCTATCTGGCGCTACTGGTTCGGCTCGGGCGGCTGATCTTAGGCGCGCAACGGCTCTTCGATCCGCTGATTGTTGATGGACTGACGGTCGTACAGGCACTTGGCGTACCGAGTCAGGAGGACCTCGACACTGTTCCCCGCCCGCTGAGCGACCTCGGCCGGGTCGGCGCCCGCGCACAGCCACGTGGACAGCGCAGGGTCAACAGGCCCTGTCCGGCCACCGGGCGCCGCGTGGTCGGGCCCCGTTGGGCCTCAACCGGCAATACAGCAACCATGAGTTGCCCCTCTGCAACTCTCTTGGAGTAAAAGCCGTGATCACGTCGGCCTCCACCCTGCTCCCGGTCAACCCGCTGCTGGGCGTCGCCCTCGCAGTGCTGCTCGTCGTGGGCGCCGCGGTGGCGGCACTGGCCCGGCTCGGGCACACCCGGGCGATCGTCACCGCGGGACTCCGGGCGACTGTGCAGCTGGCAGCGGTCGCGTTCGTCATCGGCTGGGCGCTCAGCTCGCGTCCGCTGCTCTTCGCCTTCCTCGCCGTGATGTTCGCGGTGGCGACCCGCACGGCCGGCCGCCGGATCACCAGCAACCGCACCTGGTGGTGGGCCGCCGTACCGATCGGCGCCGCCGTGTTCCCCGTCGTACTGCTGCTCGTGGCCATCGGCCTGCTCCCGGTCAAGGGCATCGCCCTCATCCCCATCACCGGCATTTTCATCGGAGGTGCGCTGACCGCGACGGTGCTCGCCGGACGGCGCACGCTGGAGGAACTGGAGACACGGCACGGAGAGGTCGAAGCAGCCTTGTCCCTCGGCTTCCTGGACCGGGAAGCCCGGCTGGAGATCGCCCGGCCGTCGGCGGCCGGGGCACTGATCCCGGCACTCGACCAAACCAGGACGGTCGGACTGGTCACCCTGCCAGGCGCATTCATCGGCATGCTCCTCGGCGGCGCATCACCCCTACTGGCCGGAGCAGTGCAGCTGTTCGTCCTGGTCGCACTCCTGGCAGTGGAGGCAGCAGCAATCGCGGTCGTGCTGGAGCTGGTGGCCCGCAACAAGATCAGCAGACCTCCGCGGGGCACATGACCCCTCGTTCCCGGAACCGATTCACCCACTACGACATCAGGCCACCCGGCAGACAGCCCAGGCAGTCGGCTGGGCCATGGGCGTGGGCGGTAGCACCCGGTCGTCACTGCGACCGGGCACGCGGACGGCTGTTCGTCACCTCGCGCTTGCGACTGGAGGCGCGCACCTCGGGGCAGCACAACCAACCGCATGTGGTCAGTGTCCTCGACTTCGGCGCATACGATGATCTCCACTTCCCGGTCATGAAGCTGGCCCAGGGCGAGAGCCTCGCCCGCTGGCTCACCGGTTCCAGCCCACTGCCCGCCGAACGCGTGGCCCGTACCGCCACCCAAGCAGCCAGTGGCCTCACCGCCACCGGAGAGATCATCGACACCAGCCCCTGCCCGGCGCCCGAGCGCGCCCTGACCCAGTCCGCCGACCCGGCCTCGGACATGCCACTGGGCTGCGTACTCCACCAACTCGTCACCGGCCGACCGCTGTTGCAGCCAGACACTGCGCTCGCGGTCCCAGCACCTCGACGCCTCCCCCACCACCCCGCACACCTCGGCGCGTGCCGATTCACAGGATGGGCAACCAGCGCCACCTCGACGGCGCCATCGACACGCTGCCTGCCCTGCGCACCAATACCGGGGCGGTCTGACCGACTCCCGGCGGCGAGGAAGCGCACCTTCGGTCCGATCTGCTCGTGCACGGGGCACCGGAAGGCCAGCACTTCAGGGCCACCGAGGAGCGCATCGGCCCGCCGAAGGAGTCGGCCGCACAAGGCTTCAACAGGATGGCCAAGAGCGATACTTGACCATGCGGGGGACCATCCCGTGGTGGCTTGATAAGGGAGAGGCAGCAATCCGGTGAGCAGCGACAAGCAGGAAGTGGGGAAGGCCGAGGTACGGCTCAAGTGGGACCCGAGTCCCTGGGATCAGCCGCCTCATCATCTCGACATCATCGCTGCCACCTACTCGGCGGACGCCCCCTACGGGCGGCCGGCGTACGTCGTCCACTTCGACAGCCGCTCACCGGACGGCACCATCAACATGAGCCGCCACAGCCAGACCGGCCAGGGCTTCGGCTATGTCGAAGCGATGTCTCTGGAGCTCGATCGCCTCGCGTCCTCCTTCGCACGGGTCGTCGTGGGCGTGGCGATCCACCAGAACAGCGGCCCCAAGACCTTCGGCGACATATCGAACGCCGGAGTGCTGGTCGTCGAGGGGTACAAGGAGCTACTCAAGGACGACTTCGCACAGGTCGCCGGATCCACCGCCGCCACCGTCGCGGAGTTCACCCGGGATACCTCCGGAGCATGGGAGTTTCACCAGATGGTCCGAGGGTTCGACAGCGACCCCGTGGTCTTCACCGCGGAGATGGGCAGCACCTCACAGCACTGACCGCCAGCAGCGCAGAAACGTACGGCCGTTCACGGTGCTGCCTTCATGATCTCCTGGAACCGAAGCGACAAGCACCCGAACGTGTCACCGTCTTGGCCCCGGCGCTACTCGTCCAACTCGGGCGGCTGGTCGTAGGCGCTCAACAGCCCTTCGATGCGCTGGTTGTTGATGGACTGCCGGTCGTACAGGCACCTGGCATACCGGCTCAGGAGGACTTCGACGCTGTTCCCGGCCCGCTGGGCGACCTCGGCCGGATCCGCGCCCGCGCACAGCCAGATGGACAGCGCCGAGTGCCGCAGATCGTACGGGCGTTTCGCGAGCGGGATGCTGGTGAGTGCGGGTGGCAGGGCGAGGTCGCGGGTTTCGTGCCAGACCCGGTGGTAGGTGGTGTAGCTGATGATCCGGCCCTGTTCGGTGAAGAACAGCCGGCCGTCGTCGGCCGTGCCGAAGGTGGTGACGTGCTCGCGCCACAGGGCCACCAGATGCGTCGGGAGCGGCACCACTCGCGTATCTCCCGGCGGGCGGTTCTTCAGCCCGCGCTCGTCGTGGTAATCGCCGGTGTCGGTCCATGCTCAAGCTGGCTCCGACACCTCAACCCTGCCAACCACAGCCGACAAAAGTGCCGCTTTGATCGAGTCTCAGCGGAGCCCTGACCTGCCCGCCCAGCGATCTGACTCACTGTCAGTAAGCAAGATCAACGAGCGTCAAATGAGCGTCACGAGCGCCATTTCGGCGTCAAGATATCGCCTGCAACGCCCACACCGCACATAATGCGCACGCGTAAAACAGCAGGTCAGGAGCCCTTAGCCACCGGCTCAAGGATGGCAACGCACTCCACATGATGCGTCATAGGAAACAGATCGAACGCCCGAAGCGTCCGCACCCGGTACCCACCCTCGCGGAAGTACCCCAGGTCCCGTGCCAGCGCCGCCGGATCGCAGGCCACGTACGCGATGCGGCGGGCGCCCAGGCGCGTCAGGTGCTGGACCGTCTTCTTGCCGGCGCCCGCGCGGGGCGGGTCGAGGACGATGAGGTCGACCTCGGTGATGCCGGTGCGTGGGAGGACCGACTCGACCTTGCCCTGTTCGATGCGGACGCGGTCGAAGGCGGCGAGGTTGTGCCGGGCGTCCTCCACCGCGCGCTTGGCGGACTCGATGCCGAGCACCGCGCCCTTGTCGCCGAGTCGGTCGGCGAGGGCGCCCGCGAAGAGGCCGACGCCGCAGTACAGGTCGAGGGCCATCTCGCCCTTGCGCGGCAGCAGGCCCTGCATGACCGCCTTGACCAGCGTGTCCGCGGACTTCGGGTGGACCTGCCAGAAGCCGCCGCTGCCGACCCGGTACGTACGGTCGTCCGCGCGCTCGCGCACGAAGGGGCGGCCGTGGACGCGGTGCACGCCCCCGTCCTTCTCCTCCACGCGCATGACCGACACCGGCCGGTCCAGCTCCACGATCGGCAGACGGGCGCCGGGCCGCGGCGTCAGGATCACCTGGCGGTCCTGGGAGCCTGTCGCGGCGATCGCCTCGATCGACTCCATCCCGGGCCACTCACGCCGCTCGATACCCAGCTCGCTGACACCCGGCGCGGCGATCATGCAGTGCTCGATCGGCTCGACCTCGTGCGAGCGGTGCCGCCGCAGACCGGCGTGCCCCAAGTCGTCCACCGCGTACTGCACGCGCGTACGCCAGGCGGGCACCTCACCGGCGGGCAGCTTGTCGCCCTCGGCGGGCATCACCGTGCCGTCCCAGCCGACCTCCTCGGGCGTCAGGCCCGCGAGCCGCTTCAGCTGCTCGGCGATCACCTCGCCCTTCAGGCGGCGCTGCGCGCCCGGCTTGGCGTGCTGCCAGTCGCAGCCGCCGCAGCGGCCGGGGCCCGCGTACGGGCAGGGCGCCTCGACACGGTCCTTGGACGCGTCCAGGATCGTGACCGCGTCCGCGCGCAGGAAACGCGAGTCCTCCTCGCCCTCCGTGACACGCGCGACGACCCGCTCACCGGGCAGCGCGTGCCTGACGAAGAGCACCTGCCCTTCGGACGTACGGGCGACGCAGTGGCCCCCGTGGGCGACGGGCCCGATCTCGACCTCGTACTCCTGCCCCACGAGCGACCCCGCCGGCGATTTCTTCGGTTCTGCCTGCATGGCGGGGTGACTCCAGTTGCGAAAAGGGGGAACGGCCGGACAACAGCCCACCAGTCTACGTGGACGCCGCCCGGCCGTTCGACACGAGTCCGTCAGCCCTTGGGAGTGCTGGGCTCTTTGGGCCGCTCCTCCGCGGGACCACGCCTCACGGAACCCGGCGCGTTCCACTCCTGCCGCTTGCGGGCCCGCCTCTTGGCCACCTCGGAGGACTCCAGCTGGTACGGCACGGATGTCACCATCACCCCCGGGGTGAACAGCAGCCGCCCCTTGAGCCGCAGGGCGCTCTGGTTGTGCAGCAGTTGCTCGTACCAGTGGCCGACCACGTACTCGGGGATGATCACACTGACCGCGTCGCGCGGGGACTCCTTGCGCAGGTTCTTCACGTACTCGATGACCGGCCGCGTGATCTCGCGGTACGGGGAGTCGAGGACCTTCAGCGGTACGTCGATGCCGCGCCGGTTCCACTCCTCCTGGAGTGCTTTGGTCTCGGCCGGGTCGACGTTGACGCTGAGCGCCTCCAGGGTGTGCGAGCGCATCAGCTTGGCGTAGGCGAGGGCGCGCAGCGTCGGGCGGTGGATCTTCGAGATCAGGACGACGGAGTGGACGCGCGAGGGGCGTACGACGTCGTCGCTCGGTCCTTCCGGCGCGGCGATCTCCTCGGCGACGCGGTCGTAGTGCTTACGGATCGCGGACATGGTCGCGTAGAAGATCACCATGCCGAGCAGCGCGACCCAGGCACCGTGCGTGAACTTGGTGACCAGGACGACGATCAGCACAAGCCCGGTAAAGAAGGCGCCGAAGGTGTTGATCGCCCGGGAGCGGTACATGCGGCGGCGCACGGCCTGGTCCCGCTCGGTGGCCAGGTGGCGGTTCCAGTGCCGGACCATGCCGGTCTGGCTGAGCGTGAAGGAGACGAAGACGCCGACAATGTAGAGCTGGATCAGCCGGGTCGAGTCGGCGCCGTAGACCCATACCAGCAGTCCGGCTGCGCCCGCGAGCAGCACGATGCCGTTCGAGAAGGCGAGGCGGTCGCCGCGGGTGTGCAGCTGACGTGGCAGATAGCGGTCCTGCGCGAGGATCGAGCCCAGCAGCGGGAAGCCGTTGTACGCGGTGTTGGCCGCCAGGAAGAGAACCAGCGCGGTGGCCGCGGCGAGCAGCACGAACATGAAGCTGCCGTTCCCGAAGACGGCCTCGGCGACCTGCGAGATCACCGGGTTCTGGACGTAGTCGGCGCCGACCGCGACACCGTTCTCCAGCAGGTCGGTCGCCGGGTGCTCGGCCATGCGTACGTTCGACGCCATGGCCAGGCCGATGATGCCGCAGAACATGGTGACCGCGAGCAGGCCCATCATCGCCAGCGTGGTCCCGGCGTTCTTGGACTTGGGCTTGCGGAAGGCCGGGACGCCGTTGCTGATCGCCTCGACACCGGTGAGCGCCGCACAGCCGGAGGAGAAGGCGCGCAGCAGCAGGAAGACGAGCGCGAAGCCCGCGAGCCCTTCCTGCTCCGCCTCGATCTCGAAGCCGGCGGTCGGGGCCCTCATTGTGTCGTCGAGAACCAGGCCGCGGAACGCTCCCCAGGCGATCATCGCGAAGACGCCCGTCACGAAGACGTACGTCGGAATCGCGAAGAGCCTCCCGGACTCCTTGACCCCGCGCAGGTTCATCAGCGTGAGCAGCACGATGACGGCGATCGCGCAGGGCACCTTGTTCTCGATCACGAAGGGGATCGCGGAGCCGAGGTTCTCGATGCCGGAGGAGATCGACACGGCGACGGTGAGCACGTAGTCGACGAGCAGCGCGCTGGCGACGGTGAGACCGGACTTGGGGCCGAGGTTGGTGTTGGCCACCTCGTAGTCGCCGCCGCCGCTCGGGTACGCGTGCACGTTCTGCCGGTACGAGGCCACCACCGTGAACATCAGCACCACGACCGCGACCGCGATCCAGGGACTGAAGTGGTAGGCCGACACGCCCGCGATGGACAGGACCAGCAGCACCTCGCCCGGCGCGTACGCCACGGAGGAGAGCGGGTCGGAGGCGAACACGGGTAGGGCGATGCGCTTCGGCAGGAGCGTTTCCCCCAGCCGGTCACTGCGCAGTGCGCGCCCGATGAGGATGCGTTTGGGCACGTCGGTCAGTTTGGACACGCTGAGGATCGTAAGCGGTCGGGGTATGGGGTGCCCACCCGCCACCCGACCTCTGCTCTACGAGTGAATTGAGCGACCGGTGATGCTGCGGGTTCCCGCAGCGACGGCGCCGCCATGTCTATATGACAAAACCTCGCCTCCCACCCCTCCTGGAGACCTCATGACGCAAGCCGCCGCGGAGCTCATCGGCGCCGCCGCCGCACTCCTCGGACTCGGTGTCCTCACGCTCGTCAGCGTCCGCAGCATCAGCCGCCGCTGATCGCGACAAGGCGGCGGGCGAGCGTGCACGGGGGTGCCCTCCGCGGACCGCGCGTGTGTAGCTTGGGCATCGGTCTGAGACCCTGTTCGAGACCTTGTTCAGCCTGAGCAGTAACTCCATGAGCAGTAAGAATTGATACCGGAAGGACGGTCGTGCACATCGTCATCATGGGCTGCGGGAGAGTGGGTTCCGCTCTCGCCCAGACCCTGGAGCAACAGGGGCACACGGTCGCCGTGGTCGACCAGGACCCCACCGCCTTCCGACGACTGGGCTCCGGGTTCGGCGGCCGTCGTGTCACCGGAGTCGGCTTCGACCAGGACACCCTGCGCGAGGCGGGCATCGAGGAGGCGGGCGCCTTCGCCGCCGTCTCCAGCGGCGACAACTCGAACATCATCGCCGCCCGGGTGGCCCGCGAGATGTTCGGCATCGAGAACGTCGCGGCGCGCATCTACGACCCGCGCCGCGCCGAGGTCTACCAGCGGCTCGGGATCCCGACCGTCGCCACCGTCCGCTGGACCGCCGACCAGATGCTGCGCCGGCTGCTCCCGTCGGGCGCCGAGCCGCTGTGGCGCGACCCCACGGGCGGGGTGCAGCTCGCCGAGGTGCACGCGTCGACGGCGTGGGTGGGCCAGCGGATCAGCCGGCTCCAGGACGAGACCGGCGTACGCGTCGCCTTCCTCACCCGCCTTGGCGAGGCGATCCTGCCGTCCTCGCAGACGGTGCTGCAGGAGGGCGATCTGGTGCACGTGATGATGCGTACGGACGACGTGGACAAGGTCGAGGCGGCGTTCGCCAAGGGCCCTGACGAGGAGGGCGGTCACTGATGAGGGTCGCCATTGCCGGTGCCGGTGCGGTGGGCCGCTCGATCGCGGGCGAACTGCTGGAGAACGGGCACGAGGTCCTGCTGATCGACAAGGCGCCGACCGCGATCTCGGTCGAGCGCGTGCCCCAGGCGGAGTGGCTGCTGGCCGACGCCTGCGAGATCACTTCGCTGGACGAGGCGGCGCTCCAGCGTTGCAACGTGGTGATCGCCGCGACGGGCGACGACAAGGTCAACCTCGTCGTCTCGCTGCTGGCGAAGACGGAGTACGGCGTTCCGCGCGTCGTCGCCCGCGTCAACAACCCCAAGAACGAGTGGCTGTTCAACGAGTCCTGGGGCGTGGACGTGGCCGTCTCGACCCCCCGCCTGATGTCGGCCCTGGTCGAGGAAGCGGTGAGCGTAGGCGACCTGGTCCGCCTCCTCCGCTTCAGCCACGGCGACGCCAACCTCGTCGAGCTGACGCTCCCCCCGGAGTCGGCCCTGGCAGGCACCCGGGTCGGCGACGTGGAATGGCCCGAGGACACGTCCCTGGTCACCATCATCCGCGGCACCCGCGTCCTGACCCCCACCCGGGAGGACTCCTTGGAGGCGGGCGACGAGCTGCTGTTCGTGGCGGCCCAGGCTCGGGAGGAGCAGCTGGAGGATCTGTTGTCGGTGCGGCGGGAGGATGCGGTCGGCTGATTTCCGGCGATACGAGGATGGGGGCGCCCGGAGATCTCCGGGCGCCCCCATCCTCGTATCCGAGCGTCAGCGCTTGCGGTGCTTCGGGCCGCCCGATTCGACTGAGTCCGTCGGGCCGTCCGTGAGGCGTTGGAGGGTCTCGTCGACCAAGGGCTCCATTGCGTCGCCGAAACGCTCGGCCGTGCGCCGGCGCTCCTCTTCGGCCTTCTCCTCCGCCTCCATCTCCGCGAACACGTCGATCGGCGCGGGCGCCTTCGCCAGGAACACCCAGGTCAGCCACACCGCCAACAGGAACGGCGGAATCTTCAACGCGACCAGGACCCACCCCAGTTGGGTGGTGTCCGCCCACCAGTACAGCGGGAAAAGAATCGCGCACTTGGCGAGCAGGATCGCCCCCCACGCGTAACTCGCCTTCGCGTACGCCTTCTTGCGCCCCGGGTTACGCGTCCGCCAGGAGAGGTTCTCCTTGAAGACCGGACCGAGGATCAGGCCGATCAGCGGGACGCCCGCGAGGGTCGTGATGATGTACGCGAGGCCCAGGCCCAGCGTGTAGAGCATGCCTGGCAGATAGAAGTCCTTGGCGTTGCCGGTCATCATCGCGAAGACCACGCCGAAGGCCACCCCGAAGACACCGCTGAAGGCGTGCTTGACGGTGTCCTTCATGACCAGGCGCACCACGACGAGCAGCACGGAGACGCCGAGGGCCGCGATGGCCGCGGAGTGCAGGTCCTTGTTGACCGTGTAGATCGTGACGAAGAGCAGGCCGGGCAGGACCGTCTCGATCATGCCCCGCAGACCGCCGAACGCCTCGAAGAGCGCGGCCTCCGTCACCGCCCGCGAATCATGGGCGTCGTCATCGGTCGGCTTGTCGAGCGACGTCACCGGCTACTCCCGTCCGAGGGGTCTGAGTTCGTACTTCGGATTGAACAGCACCCGGCGGCCCCGACTCATCGAGATCCGGCCCGATGCGATCAGCTTGCGCCCCGGTTCGATCCCGACGATGGAGCGCCTGCCGAGCCACACCACGTCCAGTGCGGCCGAACCGTCGAACAGTTCGGCCTCCAGAGCCGGGACACCGGCTCTCGGGCGCAACGTGACCGTGCGCAAGGTACCAGTAACGGTCACTATCTGTCGGTCATGTGCGTCACCGATACGCGTACATCCGGTGGTCTCGGTGTCCTCGCGCAGCTCCTCCGACTCCAGGTCCTCCTGCGACGAGGAGAGCCGGTCGATCATCCGCCGGAACCGGCCCGGCGGCCTTCCGGAACGAGGAACAGCACTCATGTCTGAAGCGTACCGGGGGCCGCCGACAGCTTCGTACCCCTTGGACCTACCCGTAGAACTAACGCTCGAATCGATAACCCATACCAGGCTCGGTGATGAAGTGCCGCGGATGCGAAGGATCCCCCTCCAGTTTGCGGCGGAGCTGGGCCATGTAGACGCGCAGGTAGTTGGTCTCGGTGCCGTACGAGGGACCCCAGACCTCCTGGAGCAGCTGCTTCTGGCTGACCAGGCGGCCCGTGTTGCGTACCAGCACCTCCAGGAGGTGCCACTCGGTGGGGGTCAGGCGTACGTCGCGGCCTGCCCGGTTGACCTTCTTGGCGGACAGGTCGACGGTGAAGTCCTCGGTCTCCACGATCACTTCGTCCTCGCCGGCCCCGTTGGGCTCCGCGCGACGGACGGCGGCCCTCAGCCGGGCGAGCAGCTCGTCCATGCCGAAGGGCTTGGTGACGTAGTCGTCGGCGCCCGCGTCCAGGGCCTCGACCTTCTCGTCGGAGGAGTGCCGGGCGGACAGCACCAGGATCGGTACGCGGGTCCAGCCGCGCAGTCCCTTGATCACCTCGACGCCGTCCATGTCGGGCAGGCCCAGGTCGAGCACGATCACGTCGGGGTGGCGGGCGGCCGCGAGCTGGAGCGCGGTGGCGCCGTCGGCGGCCGCGTCGACCTCGTACTTGCGTGCCTTGAGGTTGATCACGAGGGCTCGGGTGATCTGCGGCTCGTCGTCGACCACGAGGACGCGGGTCATGAAGCCTGCCTTTCCGGTTGTGCGAGTGCTACGAATCGTCCGGGACGGGACGGGCCTGCCTGGACGGTGAGCACCATGGTGAGGCCGCCGCCGGGGGTGTCCTCGGCGTCGAGGGTGCCGCCCATGGCCTCGGCGAAGCCGCGGGCGACCGCGAGCCCGAGGCCCACGCCGGTGCCACGCGGGGCGTCCCCGTAGCGCTGGAACGGCTCGAAGATACGGTCCTTGGCCTCGTCCGGGACGCCGGGCCCGCGGTCCACCACCCGCACCTCGACCCGGTCGCCGAGCACGCTGGCGGCCACCAGCACCCGCTCCCCGTCGGGGCTGTACTTCACCGCGTTCTCAACGATGTTGGCGACCGAGCGCTCCAGCAGCCCCGGGTCGACGGCGACCATGGGAAGGGTCTCGGGGATCTCCAGTTCGACGCTGTCCTCGGGGACGCCGCCCAGCGCCATCGGGACCACCTCGTCCAGGTCGATCTCGCGGATCAGCGGGGTGACGGTGCCGGTCTGCAGCCGGGACATGTCCAGAAGATTGCCCACCAGGTGGTCAAGGCGGTCGGCGCCCGCCTCGATCCCCTCCAGAAGCTCGGCCTCGTCCTCCTCCGACCACGCCACGTCATCGGACCGCAGGGACGACACGGCGGCCTTGATCGCGGCCAGCGGGGTGCGCAGATCATGGCTTACGGCCGCCAGCAGCGCCGTACGGATGCGGTTTCCCTCGGCGAGGGTGCGGGCCTGCTCGGCCTCCTGCTGAAGGCGCTGGCGGTCCAGTACGACGACGGACTGGGCGGCGAACGCGGCCAGCACCCGGCGGTCCTCCGCGGGCAGCACCCGGCCGGACAGCGCCAGCGCCATGTGGTCGCCGACCGGCATGTCCACGTCCGCGTCCTCCGGGAGGGCCGGCGGATTCGGGCCGACGCTGGCCGCGCAGGTCCACGGATCGACGTCGCTCGTACGCTCCAGCAGGGCGACCGACTCCATGCCGAAGGTCTCGCGGACCCGCTCCAGAAGGGCGTCCACACTGGTCTCGCCGCGCAGCACGCTGCCCGCCAGGAAGGAGAGGATCTCCGACTCGGCGCGCAGCCTGGCCGCCTGATGCGTACGCCGGGCCGCCAGGTCCACGACAGAGGCGACCGACACGGCCACACCCACGAAGATCACCAGGGCGACGATGTTCTTGGGATCGGCGATCGTGAGCCGGTGCAGGGGCTGGGTGAAGAAGTAGTTCAGCAGCAGGGAGCCGAACGCCGCCGCGGCGAGGGCCGGGAGGAGTCCGCCGAGCAGTGCCGCCGCCACGGTCAGCGTCAGGAACAGCAGCATGTCGTTGGCGAGGCCGAGGTCCGCGTCGATGTGCGTCAGCAGCAGGGCCAGCAGCACCGGGCCCGCCACGCCCGTCAGCCAGCCCCAGATGATCCGGGACCGCCCGAGCCGCGCACCCCGGGCGACCGGCAGTCCGCGCCCCTTGCCGACCTCGTCGTGCGTGATGAGGTGGACGTCCAGGTCGGGCCCGGATTCCCGGGCCACCGTGGCGCCGACGCCGGGCCCGAAGACGTACTGCCATCCCTTGCGGCGGGAGACGCCCAGCACGATCTGTGAGGCGTTGACCCCGCGCGCGAACTCCAGCAGCGCTGAGGGGATGTCGTCCCCGATGACGTGGTGGAAGGTGCCGCCGAGATCCTCGACGAGGGTGCGCTGGACGGCCAGTTCCTTGGGCGAGGCGGACGTCAGGCCGTCGCTGCGGGCGATGTAGACGGCGAGCACCTCGCCGCCCGCGCCCTTCTCGGCGAGCCGGGCGGCCCGGCGGATCAGCGTCCGTCCCTCCGGACCGCCGGTCAGCCCGACCACGATGCGTTCGCGGGCCTGCCAGGTGGAGCGGATGCCGTGCTCGCCCCGGTACTGCTGGAGGTACTCGTCGACGCGGTCGGCGACCCAGAGCAGGGCCAGCTCGCGCAGCGCGGTGAGGTTGCCGGGGCGGAAGTAGTTGGAGAGGGCCGCGTCGACCTTGTCCGGCTTGTAGATGTTGCCGTGCGCCATCCGCCGCCGCAGCGCCTGGGGCGACATGTCGACCAGCTCTATCTGGTCGGCCCGGCGCACCACCTCGTCGGGGACGGTCTCCCGCTGCCGTACGCCCGTTATCGACTCGACGACGTCACCGAGCGACTCCAGGTGCTGGATGTTGACCGTCGAGACCACGTCGATACCGGCCGCGAGCAGCTCCTCGACGTCCTGCCACCGCTTGCCGTTGCGTGAGCCGGGTACGTTCGTGTGGGCCAGCTCGTCGACGAGGGCCACCTGGGGCCTGCGGGCCAGCACCGCGTCCACGTCCATCTCGGTGAAGAACGAGTCCCGGTACTCCAGCTCCCGGCGCGGAACCACCTCCAGGCCGTGCAGCATCACCTCGGTCCGCGGCCGGGCGTGATGCTCCACGAAGGCCACCACACAGTCCGTGCCCCGCTCGACGCGGCGATGCGCCTCGGACAGCATCGCGTACGTCTTGCCGACGCCCGGCGCCGCGCCGAGATAGATCCGAAGCCTGCCGCGTCCCATGGTCCCATTGTCTTCCTGTAACAGTCGCACACGCTGCGTCGACCTTACGGCCAATCATCGCTGCCCAAGGCGCGGAAGGCGGGCCCGGAGACGTCTTTGACGCAACCCTGATGCGCGCCCGGCGCCCGCCGACAACACCTGCCGTCAGCGCTCCGCGATCAGTGCTCGACGATCTCGCCGTCGCTCAGCTCCGGCACCCGGTCCGCCAGGTCGAGCAGCGCGGCGTCATACGTGGCGACGAGCGCGGTGACCTGCTCGCTGCGCACGACCGCACGCAGCAGCTCCATCACGGCGAGGCCGGTCTCCGCGTCGAGCCCACCCACCAGGTTCAGCAGCGTCGTCCTGCCGGACCCCGAACGGCCCTTGAGGGCGACGAGTTCGCCGCGCGGCACATCGAAGGAGACCCTGTGCAGGGCGTGTACGACGACGGGCCGCACCCGGCGAAGGTGCGGCCCATGGTCGTGAATCGGTGTGTCTACCGGACCTCGGTGATCTCCGGCCCGCGCTGCAGCTGCCCCATGCCTCCGGAGAAGCGGGAACCCTCCTGCTCCTCCTGCTGGACGCCCTCGGCGACCATCTGCGCGTCCTCCGGCAGCTTCAACACGATCGGGTCGCGAGGCGCCATCGGGCCCTCACCGCGGACCACCACCGTGTCCCGGAAGATCTGCTCGAGCAGCCCGGCGGCCTGCGGCTGCACCGCGCCCTGCCCGGAGATCACGCCACGCAGGAACCAGCGGGGACCGTCCACGCCGACGAACCGTACGACCTGGAAACCGCCGGTACCGTCCGGCAGCTGCACCGGCACCTGGGCGCGCAGCTCCCAGCCCAGCGGGCCCTCGACCTCGTCGATGACACCGCCCTGCTGGGTGATGCCGGTGGCGATCTCCTCGCGCACCTCACCCCAGATGCCCTCGCGCTTGGGAGCGGCGAAGGCCTGCAGTTGTACGGCGCTGTCCTTCAGCACCACGGTCGCCGCGACGATGGCGTCGCCCGCGACCTCCACACGCAGTTCCATACCGTCCACGCCGGGCACGAAGAGGCCGCCCAGATCGACCCGGCCCTCGGCCGGATCGCGGACCTCCGAACTGTCCCAGGGACCGTCGGGGCGCGGCTTGGGCTCGAGCCGTACGCGCTCCTGCTCTGCGTCGTCCGCCTCAGTGTCGACTTCCTCAAAAACGTCGTCGACCTGCTCGGCCTCGCTCGCCGCGTCCTCGGCGGCACTGCCCTTCTTGCGACGTCCGAACACGTCACTGTCCTTCCCGGTCGGATACGACCGAAGCGTATCGATTCCCACCCGTTGTGCTGTCCACGGCGGCATGCCCGCCGGTGGACCCGAAGCCCCCTGCGGCCCGTGTCGAGTCGGGAAGCTCCGCAACCTCCTGGAAGCGCACCTTCTCGACCTGCTGGACGACCAGTTGGGCAATCCGGTCGAAGCGCTCGAACCGCACGGACTCGCGCGGGTCGAGATTCACCACGATCACCTTGATCTCCCCACGGTACCCGGCATCCACGGTCCCTGGGGCATTCACGAGGGCGACGCCGCAGCGGGCGGCGAGCCCGGAACGCGGGTGCACGAAGGCCGCGTACCCCTCGGGGAGGGCGATGGACACTCCGGTCGGGAGAACGGCCCGTTCGCCGGGCGCGAGCTCACGGCTTTCGGTCGTCCGCAGATCCGCGCCGGCGTCGCCGGGGTGCGCGTATTCCGGCAGCGGTACGTCCGGATCGACGCGCCTGATCAGCACTTCAACGGGGCGCGGGGTCACGGCTCGGGTCACGGGTTCACCTCGAAGGCGCGGGCTCGCCGGACCTGGTCCGGGTCGTTCATGGCCGCCTGGATCTCCTCCTGGCGGCCGTTGTCGACGAAGTGGTCGACCTTCACCTCGATGAACAGGGCGTCCGCGCGGACCGCGACCGGGCCGTCGGGGCCGCCTATCCGGCCGGTGGCCGTGGAGTAGATCTTCCGTCCGGCCACCGCCGTGACCTCGGCCTCCAGATGCAGCACCGTGTCCACGGGGACGGGCCGTACGAAGTCGGTCTCCAGGCGGCCGGTCACCGCGATCGTCCGCAGCAGCCAGTTCAGCGAGCCGAGCGTCTCGTCGAGCGCGCTCGCGAGAACGCCACCGTGGGCGAGGCCGGGCGCACCCTGGTGGGCGGTCTTGACGGTGAACTCGGCGGTGATCCTGACGCCTTCGCCCGCCCGGGCTTCGAGGTGCAACCCGTGCGCCTGTCCGCCGCCACAGCCGAAGCACTGCTCGTAGTGCGCGCCGAGCAGTTCGCCGGGGGCGGGGGCGTCCGGGTGCCGCACCGGTGCCACGGCGTCGGCCGGGGGTCGCAGGGTCGAAGAGGTACCACTCACAGGCGCAGACCTTACCTCCGCGTCAGCGGCCGGTAGGCACCGTGGCAGGCTTGGCTTCATGCAGCTCTCCGCCTCGCCCTACGAAGAACGTCTGACCGCGCCCCGCACCTGGTGGCTCGTCTGCTTTCTGGTCGGCGTCTCGATGGCGCTGATCCTGCTGCCGTTCGGCGTGCTGCCCCTGCTGGGCGGCCTGGCCGGCGGCACGGCGGTCGCGGCGGTGGTGACGAGTTCGTACGGCTCGGTCCGTATCCGCGTGGTGGGCGACTCACTGATCGCGGGCGACGCGAAGATCCCGGTGTCGGCCCTGGGCGAGGCCCATGTGCTCGACGCCGAGGATGCGCGCGCCTGGCGCTCGGTCAAGGCGAACCCGCGCGCCTTCATGCTGCTGCGCGCCTATATCCCCACGGCCCTGCGGGTGGAGGTCACGGACCCCTCGGACCCGACGCCGTATCTGTACCTGTCGACGCGGGAGCCGGAACGCCTGGCGGCGGCACTGGACGCGGCGCGGGCGGCGTAGGTCCCTCGGCGAACTGCTTGCAGGGATCGGCTTTTCGGCGGGCCGCCGTGCGGGCTCAGCGCCCCAGTTCCTTGGGGGTGTTGCCCATGTCCAATGGGTCGGCGGGCTTCTCCAGGGGCGGCAGCGCGGGCAGGGCGTCCCAGGGAACCTGCGTCTTGCGGAGGTCCGTGCGGACGCGGTCCGCGAGTCTTCTGGTCTCGCGGCGGTTCATCACCGCCCCGACGGCCGCGCCCACCAGGAACGGCATCAGGTTCGGCATGTTCCTGATCGTCCGCTTCATGATCCGCTGGCGCAGCTCGCGCCTCATCCGGGCTCCGAGGGCCGCGTTCAGCGTCGACGGCTTGGTCACGTCGATGCCGCGCTCCTCGGACCACGAGTTCAGATACGTGGTCGTGCGCTGCGTGAGATTGCCCGGCGGCCGCTGACCGTAGACCTCGTACAGCTCGGCGATCAGCTTCAGCTCGATGGCGGCGACGCCGGTGATCTCGGCGGCCAGCTCCGTGGGCATCGCCGGTGGTACGGGCATCATCGCGGCGGCGCCGACTCCCGCGCCCACGGTCGCCGTCGCATTGCACGCGCCCGCGACCAGCTTGTCCGCGAGCTGCTCGGGACCGAGGCCGGGGAACTGCCTCTGGAGCGTCTCAAGATCCCGTACGGGGATCCGCGGGGCGTTCTCGATGATCCGGTCCGTGACGTACGCCAGGCCCGCCCTGGCCCGGCTGCCGCCCCAGCGGACGCCTTCCTTCACCCCCTGCCCGACGGCGACCACCCGCCGCTTGGCGACAGGCGCCTTCTTGTCCGCCACCTCGAGGGCACCGGAGGCGCCTGTCACATCCGCTGCTTCGAGCGAGGCCTCGCGGCCTCGCTCGTCGTCACGTACGCCGTCCGCAGACGGACCGGCCGCTCCCTGGTCATGGGAACGGCGCTTCCAGGGCGGGGTCGAGCCATTCACGGCCGACCCTGCCTCAGTCGCAGTCGCGGCAGATCGGCTGGCCGTTCTTCTCGCGGGCCAGCTGGCTGCGGTGGTGGACCAGGAAGCAGCTCATGCAGGTGAACTCGTCCTGCTGCTTCGGCAGGACCCGGACGGCCAGCTCTTCGTTCGAGAGGTCCGCACCGGGCAGTTCCAGGCCTTCCGCGGCCTCGAACTCGTCCACGTCGACCGCCGAAGTCGACTTGTCGTTCCGACGGGCCTTCAGTTCCTCAAGGCTGTCGGAGTCGACGTCGTCGTCGGTCTTGCGTGGGGTGTCGTAATCCGTTGCCATGTCGCTCTCCCCCTCTGGGTTTCTGTGGTGTCTCAGCGCACGTAACGCACGAGAGGCCGGACTTGTGCCCGACCTGAGGCGGAGATTTTGCCTCACATCAAGGTCTGTTACTCAATCGACACCCAACCGAACTCAGCAGTAGTGATCGGCTTGGATGGCGAACGGGACCGTACACGGTCCCAACGCCGCACTTCAAAGGCGTCCCACCTGTACTTCCCGTGAATGAGACCATCGAAAACCCGGACTTTCCCGGCTTTCCGCCAGCCCTCTTGATCACGGAGAGTAGATGGCCAGAAATTCGTCTGTGTGATCGATCACACATGAATCTCCTGGGCTGCTGCCCCGAAAATTCCGCGCAAAGCGAACATCGCCCTGTGTCGGCGACATGTTCTCAGATGGGCAGGGTTACTCGCATCACCAGCCCACCTCCTTCACGCGGCTCGGCGCTGATGTGGCCGCCGTGCGCACGCGCCACGGACCTCGCGATCGACAGGCCGAGACCCACACCCTTGTCGCTGCCCGTCCGCTCGGTCCGCAGCCGCCGGAACGGCTCGAAGAGGTTGTCGATCTCGTACGCCGGCACCACGGGCCCCGTGTTGGACACCACGAAGATCGCCTGGCCGTGCTGGGCCTGTGTCATCACCTCGACCCAGCCGTCCTTCGGCACGTTGTACCGGACGGCGTTCTGGACGAGGTTCAGCGCGATCCGCTCCAGGAGTACGCCATTGCCCTGAACGACCACGGGAGCCCGCTCCCCGCGGATCTCCACGCCGTTCGTATCCGCCTCGGCCCGCACCTGGTCGACGGCCTGCGAGGCGACCTCGGCGAGATCGACCGCCTTGCGCTCGATGATCTGGTTGTCGCTGCGGGCGAGCAGCAAGAGGCCTTCGACGAGCTGCTCGCTGCGTTCATTGGTGGCAAGCAGCGTCTTGCCGAGCTGTTGCAGCTCCACGGGTGCCCCCGGATCGGAAAGATGCACCTCCAGGAGCGTGCGGTTGATTGCCAGGGGCGTACGCAGCTCGTGCGAGGCGTTCCCGACGAAGCGCTGCTGGGCCGTGAACGCCCGTTGCAGCCGCTCCAGCATGTCGTCGAAGGTGTCCGCCAGCTCCTTCAACTCGTCGTCCGGACCGTCCAGCTCGATACGGCGCGAGAGGTCCGAGCCGGCCACCGCGCGCGCGGTGCGCGTGATCCGGCCGAGCGGCGCCAGGACCCGGCCCGCCATCGCGTAGCCGAAGGCGAAGGCGATCACGGCGAGACCGAGGAGGGCCAGGAGGGATCGGCTGAGCAGGTCGTCCAGGGCGTGCCGCCGCTGGAGGTTGACGCACTCGTTCATCGCGATGTTGAACTCGCTGGGCGAAGCTCTTTCGGGCAGGTTGCAGGTCTCGCTGCTGACCCTGCCATCGACGATCTTGAAGGGCAGATCGCTGCCCACGTCCAGGGCCTGTGCGGCGAGCAGGTAGATGATCGACAGCAGGAGGATGCCCGCTATCAGGAACATCCCGCCGTACAGCAGCGTGAGCCTTATCCGGATGGTCGGACGCAGCCAGGGGAACGGCAGCTCCGGCACCCGGGGGTCCCAGGTGGGCTTCGGGGGCGTCTTCGGGGGTGCGGGTGTCGTGGCCACCACGGATCAGATCCGGTAGCCGGAGCCGGGAACGGTCACGATGACCGGCGGCTCGCCGAGCTTGCGACGCAAGGTCATCACCGTGACGCGCACGACATTCGTGAACGGGTCGGTGTTCTCGTCCCAGGCCTTCTCCAGGAGCTGCTCGGCGGAGACGACGGCGCCCTCGCTGCGCAGCAGCACCTCCAGGACGGCGAACTCCTTGGGGGCGAGCTGGACCTCCTTGCCGTCGCGGAAGACCTCGCGGCGGTTGGGGTCCAGCTTTATCCCGGCGCGCTCCAGGACAGGCGGCAGCGGCACGCTCGTACGCCGGCCGAGGGCACGCACGCGTGCCGTCAGTTCGCTGAACGCGAAGGGCTTGGGGAGATAGTCGTCGGCGCCGATCTCCAGCCCCTCGACACGGTCGCTGACGTCTCCGGAGGCCGTGAGCATCAGCACGCGCGTGGGCATACCGAGCTCGACGATCTTGCGGCAGACGTCGTCGCCGTGCACCAGTGGGAGGTCACGGTCGAGGACGACCACGTCGTAGTCGTTGACGCCGATGCGTTCCAGGGCGGCCGCACCGTCGTACACGACGTCGACGGCCATGGCCTCCCGGCGCAGTCCGGTGGCCACCGCATCGGCGAGCAGTTGCTCGTCCTCGACGACGAGTACGCGCACGTCGCTTGTCCTTCCTCTGTCCACCCGCGTAGCGCGCTTTCGGCGCACACGGATGGGTCTGTCGTGGGGTGAGACCTCCATCCTGCCCTTTTCGGCCATAAGTCGGCTGTAAGACGGGTGAGAGGCGAGTGAGGGGCCCGGGAATGCGAGATTTTCTCTTCCGGTTGAGGTTTCCGCGGAAGGGAGTGCGGGGAGGACGGCTTTACACCCCGCGATCACGCTCTGCATGTGGCACACCACCATGTGGTACGCCACCGGCCGCTTCCGCAGAGCGGACGTGGGTGTCCGGCACCGTCGCCGCCCAGCACGGGCAGCGCTGGGCATCCACAGGAGACGTGATCGCCCCTTCCGAACGGCACACCCCCGTGCCACCGACCCACGACCCAGGACGAGGGGGCGCAGCATGGACGCATTCACCGCAGGACTTCTGCAGCGCATAAAGGCGACCGAGTCCGACCTGACGCGGGCTCGCGAGACCGGCGACGACTTCCTCGCGGAGGTCGAGGAGGCCGAGCTCGACGACCTCCGCCGCCTCGCCGCCGAGCACGGTGTGGAGGTCGGCGCGTCGCGCGTCTGATCAGCTCGTACGAAGCGGGGCCCCGGCAGATCCAGACCGGGGCCCCGCTTCGTTGTTGTACGCGGTGTCAATCGCCTGTTGTACGCGGCGTCAGTCGTGCCAAGCGCCCAGTTCCTCCAGGCGCCTCTGGAGCGGCTCGAAGAGGCCGGGTGGGGCCGCGACGGTCAGGTCGGGTGAGAGTGGCTCTCCGGGGCGGCCACCGGTGAGGGCGCCCGCCTCCCGGGCTATCAGGTCACCTGCCGCGTAGTCCCAGGGGTTCAGCCCGCGCTCGTAGTACGCGTCCAGGCGGCCCGTCGCCACATCGCACAGGTCGATCGCGGCTGAGCCGCCGCGGCGGATGTCCCGCACCTGCGGGATGAGCTGGCGGACCACCTCGGCCTGCCGGGACCGGCGCTCGGCGAGATAGCCGAAGCCGGTGCCGACGAGGGCCAGCCCGAAGGCGGGGGCGGGGCGCACGCGCGCGGGGCGGTCGTTCACATACGCGCCCTCGCCCAGGACGGCCCGGTAGGTCTCGCCGCGCATCGGGGCGTGCACCACGCCGACGACCGTCTCGCCGTCCTTGCGGGCCGCGATCGAGACGGCCCAACTGGGCAGCCCGTACAGGTAGTTGACCGTTCCGTCGATGGGATCGATGACCCACTGGATCCCGCTGCTGCCCTCGACGCTGGCGCCCTCCTCGCCGAGCACGCCGTCGTCCGGGCGTAGGTCGGCGAGCAGGCCGGTGATCAGCTTCTCGGAGGCGATGTCCATTTCGGTGACGACATCGGCGGCGCTGGATTTGGTCGCGGCCACGCCGAGATCGTCGGGGCGGCCGTCGCGCAGGAAGGCGCCCGCGTGGTGCGCCGCATCCAGCGCGATCTCCAGGAGTTCGGCCTTCAGGCGGTCGCTCGTTGTCGCGGTCACGGTGCTCCTCAGGCGTACGGGCTGTCGGCGCCCGCAGCGGCGGGCTTCGGGGCGCGGGCGGGGCAGCAGCCCACGGGGCACACGTCGTGGCTCGGCCCCAGGTCGCCGAGGGCGCAGAGCCTCACGTCGCGGCCGCTCTCGGTGGCGGCCCGCTCCACGACGAGCTCACGTATCGCGGCAGCGAACCGTGGGTCGGCGCCCACGGTGGCCGAGCGGCGCACCGGCAGCCCCAGCTCCTCGGCCTTGGCCTTCGCTTCCGTGTCGAGGTCGTACATGACCTCCATGTGGTCCGAGACGAACCCGATGGGCGCCATCACGACGGCCGGCACCCCGGCGCCGTGCAGTTCCTCCAGGTGATCGCAGATGTCCGGCTCCAGCCAGGGGATGTGCGGGGCGCCGGAGCGGGACTGGTAGACGAGCTGCCAGGGATGTTCGGTCCCGGTCTCCTCGCGCACGGCGTCGGCGATCAGCCGGGCGGCGTCCAAGTGCTGCTTCACATACGCGCCGCCGTCGCCGTGGTCCTCGACGGGGCCGGAGGTGTCCGCGGAGGCGTTCGGGATCGAGTGGGTCGTGAAGGCCAGGTGCGCGCCCGTGCGGACGTCCTCGGGGAGGTCGGCGAGGGACTTCAGGACGCCGTCGATCATGGGCTGGAGGAAGCCCGGGTGGTTGAAGTAGTGCCGCAGCTTGTCGACCTTCGGCAGCTCCAGACCCTCGGCCTCAAGGGTGGCGAGCGATTCGGCGAGGTTCTCGCGGTACTGACGGCAGCCCGAGTACGAGGCGTACGCGCTGGTGGCGAGGACCAGGATGCGTCGGCGGCCGTCGGCGACCATCTCGCGCAGGGTGTCCGTCAGATACGGCGCCCAGTTGCGGTTGCCCCAGTAGACCGGCAGGTCCAGGCCGTGCTCGGCGAAGTCCTTGCGGAGGGCGTCCAGCAGGGCGCGGTTCTGGTCGTTGATGGGGCTGACCCCGCCGAACAGGAAGTAGTGCTGCCCCACTTCCTTGAGGCGTTCCTTGGGGATGCCGCGTCCCCGCGTCACGTTCTCCAGGAACGGGACCACGTCGTCGGGGCCTTCAGGACCGCCGAACGAGAGCAGGAGCAGGGCGTCGTACGGATGGGCATCGAGCGCGTCGGACATGTCTTTGATCCTGCCACCCGTCACTGACAGTCGGGAAACGGCGGTATGACGGGCGGGCGCCCGGCACACGTGGGGGTTACCTGACCCGTAAGCTGTATCGGCTACATTCACGCCTTACGGATCCTCACCGGAGACCCCGTGCCCAGCCCCTACCGCGCCCTGTTCGCCGCCCCAGGCTCCACGGGCTTCTCCGTCGCCGGTTTCCTCGGCCGGATGCCGCTGTCGATGATGGGCATCGGCGTGGTCACGATGATCTCCCAGCTCACCGGGCGGTACGGCCTCGCGGGCGCCCTCTCCGCGACCCTCGCGCTGTCCGCGGCGGTGATCGGTCCGCAGATCTCGCGGCTGGTGGACCAGTACGGGCAGCGCCGCGTGCTGCGGCCCGCGACGCTGTTCGCCCTCGCTGCGGCGGCCGGGCTGCTGCTGGCCGCGCACTTCGACTGGCCGGACTGGGTGCTGTTCCTGTGCTCGGCCGGCATCGGCTGCGTACCGAGCATCGGCGCGATGACCAGGGCGCGCTGGGCGTACCTCTACCGGGACAAGCCGGAGTTGCAGACCGCCTACGCCTTCGAGTCCGTCATCGACGAGGTCTGTTTCATCTTCGGGCCGATCATCTCCATCGGTCTGTCCACGGTGTGGTTCCCGGAGGCCGGGCCGCTCCTGGCGGGCTGTTTCCTGGCGACCGGTGTCTTCTGGCTGACGGCCCAGCGCGCCACCGAACCCCCGCCGCATCCCCGCGAGCACCACACCGGCGGCTCGGCCCTGCGCTCTCCCGGGCTGCAGGTCCTGGTGGCCACCTTCGTGGCGACGGGAGCGATCTTCGGCGCGGTCGACGTGGTCACGGTCGCCTTCGCCGAGGAGGAGGGCCACAAGGCCGCCGCGAGCGTCGTACTGGCCGTGTACGCGGCGGGCTCCTGCGTGGCGGGAGCCGTCTTCGGACTGCTGCGTTTCACGGGGGCGCCCGCCCGCAGGTGGGTGCTGGGCATCTGCACGATGGCCGTGAGTATGATCCCCCTCCTACTGGTCGGAAACTTGCCGTTCCTGGCCGTGGCGCTGTTTGTCGCGGGCCTGTCCATCGCGCCGACGATGATCACGACGATGGCCCTCGTCGAACGGCACGTACCTCGCGCGAAACTGACCGAGGGCATGACCTGGGTCAGCACCGGTCTTGCGGTCGGGGTCGCGCTCGGCTCCTCTGTTTCCGGCTGGGTGATCGACGCCGCCGGGGCGCGGGCCGGGTACGGGGTTCCGGCGGTCGCCGGGGCCGTCGCGGTCGCGGTCGGTTTCCTGGGGTATCGCCGGCTCAGCAGGCCGGTTCCGCAGCGGGGAGGGACCCATGAGCAGCACAGCGAGCGGGAAGAGCGGCACGTGGCGTAACTGGGCGGGCAACGTCTCCGCCCGTCCCGTACGGGACGTCACGCCGGCCTCCGTCGAGGAGCTCTCCGCCGTCGTGCGCCAGGCCGCCGAGGACGGACTGAGGGTCAAGGCGGTCGGTGCCGGGCACTCCTTCACGGCCGTCGCCGCGACCGACGGTGTGCTGATACGGCCCCAACTGCTCACCGGTATCCGCAGAATCGACCGCGCGGCGGGCACCGTCACCGTGGAGGCGGGCACCCCGCTGAAGCGGCTGAACGTGGCCCTGGCCCGCGAGGGGCTGTCGCTCACGAACATGGGCGACATCATGGAGCAGACGGTTTCCGGCGCGACCAGCACCGGCACGCACGGCACCGGCCGTGACTCAGCGTCGATCGCCGCCCAGATCACGGCACTTGAGCTGGTCGCCGCCGACGGTTCGGTCCTCACCTGTTCCGAGAAGGAGAATCCGGAGGTGTTCGCGGCGGCCCGCATCGGACTCGGCGCCCTGGGTGTCGTCACCGCGATCACCTTCTCCGTAGAGCCCCTTTTTCTGCTCACGGCACGCGAGGAGCCGATGACCTTCGACGAGGTCACCAGCACCTTCGACGAACTCCACGCGGAGAACGAGCACTTCGAGTTCTACTGGTTCCCGCACACCGACAACTGCAACACCAAGCGCAACAACCGCAGCGCGGGCCCGGAGAAGCCGGTCGGCAGAATCAGTGGCCTCTTCGAGGACGAGTTCCTTTCCAACGGCCTCTTCCAGGTGGCCAATTCGGTGGGCCGTGCCGTGCCCGCGACCATCCCGACGATCGCGAAGATCTCCAGCCGAGCCCTTTCGGCGCGCACGTACACGGACATTCCCTACAAGGTCTACACGTCCCCGCGCCGGGTGCGCTTCACAGAGATGGAGTACGCCGTCCCGCGCGCGGCCCTCGTCGAGACGCTGCGCGAACTGAAGGCCATGATCGACCGCTCTCCGCTGCGGATCAGCTTCCCCGTGGAGGTGCGCACCGCGCCCGCAGACGACATCACGCTCTCCACGGCATCCGGCCGGGACAGCGCGTACATCGCGATCCACATGTACAAAGGCACCCCGCATCGGGCGTACTTCACGGCTGCCGAGCGGATCTTCCTCGCGCACGAAGGGCGCCCGCACTGGGGCAAGCTGCACACGCGCGAGGCGGAGTACTTCGCCGGGATCTATCCGCGCTTCGACGAGTTCACCGCCCTCAGGGACCGGCTCGACCCGGACCGGCGCTTCGGAAACGACTACTTGCGGCGGGTATTGGGGACGTAGTCCCGCCATTGGCAACTACGCGAGAACGAGAGGGCCTTGGAGGGGACTCAGAAGGAACTCAGAGCCGGAACGATCAACTTCAGTCGTGACGATCGCGTGAAGATCGCCACGCACCGTGGTCACCGAAACGGCGCCCCCGGTGGCCAACTCCCGACCCCCGCGAGAAGTTGGGCGGCGTGCCGATCCACGCAGGTGGTTCGAATAGAGTACTGTTGCGAGCCCTGGGTCCGGACACCCGCCAGGGCGTCCGGGGCCTTCCAGGACCGCCATGAGGGGGCTCGTTGCACAGGGTGACGGAGTTTGTCACTTAGCGTTGCGAATAGGTAACCGTGCCATAACGGCGATCCAGGGCCAGCGCCCGACACGCCGGGCAACTCGGCAAGGTTGTGGCAGGCTGCACCCGGGCAGGCCACACTCGACTAGCGGAAGCAGCGACGCACGTGACGTCGGCAGGCACCACCCGGGAGGTCCCCATGCCCGAACTGCGTGTCGTGGCCGTCTCTAACGACGGCACACGGCTGGTGCTGAAGGCTGCGGACAGCACGGAGTACACGCTTCCGATTGACGAGCGTCTGCGCGCCGCCGTTCGCGGCGACCGTCCCCGCCTCGGCCAGATCGAGATCGAGGTGGAGAGCCATCTCCGCCCCCGAGACATCCAGGCGCGTATACGCGCAGGCGCCTCCGCCGAAGAGGTCGCCCAACTCGCCGGCATCCCCGTCGATCGCGTACGCCGCTTCGAGGGCCCCGTGCTCGCGGAGCGCGCCTTCATGGCGGAGCGGGCCCGCAAGACCCCGGTCCGCCGGCCCGGCGAGACCACCGGACCCCAGCTCGGCGAGGCAGTGCAGGAGCGGCTGCTGCTGCGCGGCGCCGACAAGGAGACCGTGCAGTGGGACTCGTGGCGGCGCGACGACGGCACCTGGGAGGTCCTGCTCGTCTACCGGGTCGCGGGTGAGCCCCACTCGGCGAGCTGGACGTACGACCCGCCACGGCGGCTCGTACAGGCCGTGGACGAGGAGGCGCGCTCGCTGATCGGCGAGTCCGACGACGACCTCGCCTCGCCCGAGCCCAGCTTCCCGTTCGTGCCGCGTATCGCCCGGCTGCCGCGCGACCGTGAACGCCCGATGGACCGCGCCCTGGAGCGCCAGACGGAACGTCCCGTCCTGCCCGCCCAATCGCCGGAGCCCGAGGAGGAGAGCATCAACGGTGAGCGGGACTCGCTCACCAGCCTCCTGGAGGCGGTGCCCAGCTTCCGTGGCGACATGGTGGTGCCTGAGCGCCCCACCACGACCACGGAGCTTCCGGTGGAGGAGGAGCCCGCCCCGGAGCCCGAGGCGGAGGAGCCCCCGGCGCCCGCGGCCTCGGCCGGTTCGGCGTACGCCGATGTCCTGATGCCGCGCTCGGTGAGCAGCCACCGCGACCGGCTCGTCGGCTCCACCGACCGGCAGGCCGAGGCGGACGGCGTCCGCCCGGGCCGAAGAGCGGCGGTGCCGAGCTGGGACGAGATCGTCTTCGGGACGCGTCGCAAGAAGCAGGAATAGAAAGCGGAAGATGTACGCGGCTGGGGCTCGCGCCACTTCGGGGCGAGCCCTTTTCGCTGCCGTGCGACTGCGGACCGGGCCGGTCTACTGCGGGTCGGGCCCCGTCGCGACCGGGCGGCTGTCGTCCGCCGACCACTGCGACCACGAGCCCGCGTACAGCGCGGCCGGAATGCCCGCGACCTGAAGCGCGAGGATCTCGTGAGCGGCGGAGACGCCCGAGCCGCAGTAGACGCCGACTTCACAAGTGCCGGTCGCACCCAGGGACTTGAAGCGCTCGGCGAGTTCGGCGGCCGGGCGGAAGTGGCCGGATTCCGTCACGTTCTCCGTCGTCGGTGCCGAGACCGCGCCGGGGATATGGCCGCCGATCCGGTCGATCGGCTCGACGTCGCCCCGGTAGCGCTCGGCGGCGCGTGCGTCGAGGAGCAGGCCGGTGCGGGCGAGGGCGGCGGCTCCGTCCGCGTCGAGCAGCGGCAGCGCGCCGGGCGACGGTACGAACGTACCGGCGACCGGAGAGGGAACACCGGCCTCGATGGGGCCGTCCCAGGCCGCGAGTCCGCCGTCAAGGACGCGTACCGACGGGTGACCCGTCCAGCGCAGCAGCCACCAGGCGCGCGCGGCGGCCCAGCCGAGCCCGCCGTCGTACACGACGACGTCTCGGTCCGCGCTGACCCCGGCCGCCCGCATCGCCGCCCCGAAGACCTCCATGTCCGGCAGTGGATGCCGGCCGCTGGCACCGGCCGGAGCTGCGAGTTCGGAGTCCAGGTCCACGTAGGCGGCACCCGGAATGTGACCCTCCTCGTATGCGGAACGCAGGTTCGGGCCGCCCAGTTGCCAGCGGATGTCGAGTAGCACCGGCGGCTTCGGTCCGGCCAGGGCGCTCGCGAGTTCGGCTGCGGAGATGATGGCGTTCATGGCCACCATCCTTGCGTACGGGGTGGCCGCATCGTCCAGGTCCGGTTACTCTGCCCGCCGGACCGGCCCGAGCACACGGCGTACGAGCATGGACACAGGCTGTACAGCCGATGGACACCGCCAGGCAACCGTGGGGATACGGATGGGATACAGCAAATCGGGCATCCTCCAGCCATGCGCCGTCGGCCGGGGCACGCGGCATCCCTGGTGGTGCGAGCGTCGGCACCGGGCGGGGAATCGCGGGGGCAGTACGCGCTGTCGGAAGCGGAAGTGAAGCTGCGGGCGCCCCGGGGCGCCGAGGAAAGAGTGACGATGACCGAGTCACGGGGGTCGACCGGCCTGAACGGCACCGCGCACGCGCCCGGCACACCCTGCTGGGTGAGTCTGATGGTGCACGGGATGGCCGCGACCCAGGAGTTCTATGGAGCACTGTTCGGCTGGAAGTTCCAGCCCGGCCCTCAGCAGCTCGGCCCGTACGTACGCGCCGTGCTCGACGACCATGAGGTGGCCGGGATCGGGCAGTTGCCGCCCGACCGTCATCTGCCCATCGCCTGGACGCCCTATCTCGCCTCGGACGACGTGGATCTGACGGCGGAGACGGTACGGGCCTGCGGCGGCACGGTCGGCGTGGGCCCCCTGGACGCCGGGGATGCGGGCCGGATGGTCATCGCCTCCGATCCCTCGGGCGCCGTGTTCGGCATCTGGCAGACCGCGGCCCACCTCGGCACGGGCATCACCGACGTGCCCGGCACTCCCACATGGAACGAGCTCGTCACACGCGACTCCGCGAGCGTCGCCAAGTTCTACGAAATGCTCTTCGGCTACGAGAAAGAGCCGCTCGTCTCCGCGGACTCCGACTACATCACCCTGCACATCGAGGGCCGCCCGGTGGCCGGCATCCGCGGCGTGGGCCACGCCCTCCCCCGCGACCGGGGCCCGCACTGGATGACGTACTTCGAAGTCGCCGACGTGGATGCCTCCTTGACCGACGTCATCGACCTGGGCGGCCACGTCCTGAAAACGCCCCGCGACACCCCGCACGGCCGCATCGCCACGGTCGCGGACCCCGAGGGGGCGGCGTTCTCCCTCGTACGCACAAGCCACTGAGCAGGAGCCACTGAGTCTGCGGACCGGGCTGTCTCAGCCCTGCGGCACCACGTCCACCGGCAGTATCTTCGGCCACCTGGAGTCGACGCCGGTATGGGTGACTCCAGGCGTTGTCAGCCGCGTCGATCTCACTGCCGCGGCACGCACCGAACGGGCAGTGCGAGGAGCATCTGCCACCCTGATACAGCTCGGCACCCCTCATGCCCCGCTGTTCCACACACTCCACGCGCGCGATCCGCAGGCGGGCGAGACCGTCTACGAACTCGACGAACAGCAGCTCCGCTCCGTCATCGAAGAGCTCGGTCCGGTTCCCGACCAGCGTGTATGAGCAGTACCTCCCGGCTTCGCGCTCCCCAGAAAGCCAAGTCTCACCCCGGCCCCGCAGTCCTCAAACAGCACGACGCCCTCCTGCACGGGTCGGAGTTCTGCAGCGGTGTGGGGTTTCGTCGAGATGAGGCCCGGACAGAGTGCAGGTGAGCCGTGACTGGCGTGTCGTGATGGGCATAACCATCGGGGAGCGGCTTCGTCATAATGACGCAGTGCCGCGCGCCTGGGCTTCTTGGGATCGACCTGAGAGGCACCCTGGTGATTCGGCACCTGAATTTCTCCCCCATGGCCACCGGCCGGCCCTGGTTGGTCGGGATCGTCAACATGACCGAGGATTCCTTCTCCGACGGCGGCAGGTTCCTGACCGCTGAGGACGCGGTGGCACACGCCCGGCGACTGCGGTCAGAAGGGGCAGACATCATCGAGCTGGGCCCGGCGGCGAGTCACCCGGGAGCCCGGACGGTGACCGCGGACGAGGAGATAAGACGGCTGGCCCCGGTCATCGACCAGCTGGTCGCCGAGGACATACCGGTGTCCGTCGACTCGTTCCTGCCCGAGACCCAGCGCTTCGCCGGCGCCCACGGTGCCGCGTACCTGAACGACATCCAGGGCTTTCCCGACTCCGCCTTGTACGAGGAGCTGGCCGGTACCGGGTGCCGACTCATCGTCATGCACTCGGTGCAGGGCCGGGGACCCGCCACCAAGGTGGTGACGGATGCCGCAGTCGTCCACAGTGGCATCGAGCGGTTCTTCACGAAGCGCCTGGCCGCACTCGAAGCGGCGGGCATCGGCCGGGACCGGCTGGTCATCGACCCGGGGCTCGGCTACTTCCTCGGCGCCGATCCGGAACCGTCGCTGACGGTCCTGACGGGTCTTGAACAGATGAAGGCTCTGTTCGACGTGCCGGTCCTGGTCTCGCCCTCCCGCAAGTCGTTCCTTCGCGCGCTCACCGGGAGCAGCCTTCTGCGGATCGGCCCGGCCGGCCTGGCGGCGGAGCTGTACGCCGCGCGCCACGGGGCGGACTACATCCGCACCCACGACGTCGCCGCCCTCCGTGACGCCCTCACCATCTTCGAAGCCCTGGAATCGACCAAGGAAGCTGCCAGATGAACCAGCGAGAGGCAATCGTCGCAGTGATCCGGCGCGGACAGCGGGTGCTCGTCATCCAGCGGGGCCCGTCGGCCCGGATGCCGGGCTACTGGGCACCCCTCAGCGGCACGATCGAACCCGGGGAAACGCAGGAGAAGGCCCTGGTCCGGGAGGTGCGCGAGGAAGTCGGCCTGCGAGTTGCTCCGGGGGCCAAGGTCTGGGAGTCGCAGACCCACGACGGAAGATTCCGCCTGCACTGGTGGACCGCCGATGCTGAGGACGGCGAGGTGGTCACGGAGCCGGGCGAAGTGAGCGCCGTACGGTGGGTCACGGCACGGGAGTTCGCAGAGCTGCGGCCCATTTTCGACGGCGATCGCGAGTTCTTCGCCCAGGTGCTGACGCGGCTCTGAGCGGCAGCACATCCTGGCCCGGCCCTTCCTGACGCACCCGCGGCCCAGGTGCTCCTCAGACCTTGCGCCACCCAGGGACCCAGGCGCCGTCCTGGACCTCGTAGTCCCCGAAGAGGGCGGGGGCTTCCTTGACCATCAGCTCACCGACCTTCCCGAACAGCAGACGGATCTCCTCCTCCGCTCCCGAAGCCGTCCGGTTCTCGATGACGTGCCGCAGGGTACGGACGTTGGCCGTCCAGGCCAGACCGGTGGCAACGCCCTCGGGCGCGAACCGGTGCATGAAAGAGGTCTTGGCCTTCTTTTCGCCGAACGGCACACCGGGCTCGTCCAGATGGAAATGGTCGGCCATCCAGTGCTGGAACTCCTCCATCTGCTCCAGCAGCGCAGTGGCACGCTCCATCAACTCGCCGTCTTCCTCGGCCCACTGCGGAAACCAGAACGGCAGGTCGTCCGACCGTACGAAGCGCAGCGACTCCTGCGAGACAGCAGCGCCGGCGCGATGCCGGACGAGTTCATGCGTGACGACCCGGCTGACGTGGTGGACTACGAACGTGAAGTTCACGTGCTCAAGAACCGAGCCGTGCGCGCTGGACAGAATGTTGCGCAGGGACTCGTCCTGGTCGGTGCGGATTCGTGTCACGTTCGGGTTCAGCCCGGGCTCCCAGGAGCGGTAGCAGACACGGCCCGCGAACTCGGCGAGATTCTGCGCGTCATCCAGCTCCCCACGATCCACTCGCTCCAGCCAGTTCTCCCCTCCGACTTCGGCGAGATAGCCGGCCACCTCCTCATAGTCCAGCTGAGGCCTGGCGATGAGACGGACCTGGGGTTCGACGCGGTGCACGAGTTCCTGTCCGACGGTAAGCCGGTTCAGCTGTCGACGAGTTGGGAGCCGTACGAGCTGACGGCCGGCACGCTCGTCGTGCTGCCCGAGGGAGGCCCGCACGCGGGAAAGGGCGTGGTCGACCGCATGGCCGAGATCGGTCTCACGGTCACGCACTCCGTGGAGCGGCCAGAGCCCGGGGAAGCCAATACCGAGGAGGCGACCCTCCTCGGTATCCAGCGGGGCGCGCTCGTCACGCGGATTCAGCGGACGTACTACAGCGACGACGGCCGACCGGTCGAGACGGCTGACATCGTTGTGCCTGCCGCCCTCTGCGAGATCGTGTACGAGGTGCCCGTCTCGTAGCACGAATGCCGAGCCGGAGATCGTCCGATTCGCTCTCGGGTTGTCGCGGATCTATCGCCCGCTCAACAGCTCAGGGCCGTAGGCCTTACTAGGCCTGCAGCGTTGGGCACTGCTCTTGGGAGCAGAGTCCAGCATGGTGCCATCCCACATAAGGTGGCCGGGATGAATCTGGTTGACGACCGGCGGGGGATTCGATGGATCAGGGGTTGGCGGCTGTACTGGGTGTCCTCGTAGGCGCGTTGGCGACGGGTGGTGGCACGTACTTTGCCGCAAGGTCAGCGGACCGGCTTCACAAGCGCCAGGCCCGTGGGGAGGCGTATACCAACCTCGTGCGTGACCTCGAGAGGGCGGGCCAGTGACTGCCCTGAGCGAGGGGTCGGATGCGGGAGTCGGCGGCAGGGTGCCGCTCGACCCGGACCGGATCAAGCATCTGGAGTTCATCCAGGCGACGATCACCCGCTTGGGTACCAACTCGTTCCTCATGAAGGGCTGGGCGCTGACCCTGGCCGCGGGCCTGCTCGCGCTGTCCGCCAGTCGGCTGAGCTGGCAGCTCGCGTCCGTCGGCGTGGTGCCGCTGCTCTGCTTCTGGTACCTGGACTGCTTCTTCCTGCGCCAGGAGAGGGCCTTCCGCCGGCTTTACGACGATGCGCGGTCCCCCGACAGCACGGTCGAGGTGCTGTCCATGAACGTGGGGCGGTATCTGTCGCGGATGCCCTGGCCGGAGGTCTGGCTGACGCCGACGTTACTGCTGTTCTACGCGCCCTTGCTGCTCGCCGACCTCGCGCTCCTCGTCCTCACCCTGTGAACTCACCGCGCCGGACGGCCGATCGCCGCGGAGAGTCGGGCGGCGAGCGCGTCCTTGGCCGCGTCGTCCTCGTCCCGGAACCCCGCACTCTCCGGCGGCCAGATCGGCCCCATCGCGTCCCCGGGGCTGCGCGGCACGAGGTGCACATGGGTGTGGAACACGGACTGTGAGGCCTCCGCGCCGGCGGAGTTGATGACGTTCATGCCGTCGGGTTCGAGGACCGCGCGTAGGGCGCCCCCCACCAACAGCACGGTGTGGAAAAGGCGTTGAGCCGCCACGTCGTCCATCGCCCACAGGTCCGCCGCATGCGCCCTCGGCACGACCAGTGTGTGTCCGCGCGTCGCGGGCGCCAGCGGGAAGAAGGCGACGGTGTGCGCATTCTCGTACACCACGCGCGCCTTGCCGGTGCCGGCGACGATCTCGCAGAAGGCGCAAGCCTGTTCACGGGCGTCCATGGACCTTCCCTGTAGCTCTAGGGTGTGCGGCGTGGGCGGCATCTTCATCAACTACCGCAGGGGCGATCACGAAGACGTCGTGCGGGCACTGTACGACCGACTCGAACAGCATTTCGGCGAGGACCAAGTGTTCCGGGATGTCGCGTCCATCGTGCCGGGGCAGCGGTACCCGGACACGCTGCGGCAGCGGGTGGCGGACTGCGAGGTGCTGCTCGTCGTCGTGCACCGGGGCTGGGCGGACGCGCTGGGCGGGTCCGGCGAGCGACGGCTGGACGACGAGACGGACTGGGTACGCCGGGAGATCGACCAGGCCCTGCACACCGGCAAGACCGTCATCCCCCTGCTGCTGGACGGCGCCGCTCCGCCGCGATCGGACCAACTGCCGGAATCCATCCGGGAGTTGGCCCACCGCAACGCCCAGTGGCTGCGCGTGGCCCGCTACGACGCCGACCTGGCGGAACTGGTCGCCGTACTGGAGACCAAGGTGTCCCGGACCTGGCGGCCCGTCCCGCCGCCACCGCCGGGATACCGGCCGGGTCGGTGGCTGGGCGTCCTCGCCACGGTGCTGGCCTGCGCGGCGCTGATCGGGGTCCCCGCGCTGCCTCAGGACGACGACTGGGCGCGCGGGAACGGCCTTCCCTGGACGCTGTACGCGACGCTCGGATGCTGCCTGCTGCTGTGCGCGCCGCTGATCGCGGTCGCCGTCGGCCGCTTCCTGCTGCGCCGCCCGATCGACAGTTGGGAACGCGACCTGCACGCGGTCAAGCACCAGACGTACGTCCGACAGACCTGGCCGATGGCCGCGGGGCTCTTGCTCATCGGGCTGGTCCCGGCGCTTCAGATGTGGGGCGACAAGGGCATGTGGGCGTCCTTGGCCCTGCTGCTGGTCATGGGCCTCGGGGTCGCGCACACGGCCGCCACCCACATCCGCCTCAAGCGGCGCGACGCCGACCTGTGGGCCCGCTGGCCGCAGGGCCTGCCGAACCCGGTGACCCGGCCCGTGCTGCGCCGGGCCATCGCGCGGCTGGAACTCCGCCTGGCCGAGTCGCGGCCACCGCTCTCCCGCGAGCAGCGGGAAAAGGCCGAGTGGGAGCTGAAGGACATGCGCGAGGCGCTCGAACGGCTGGCGGACGAGGCGCGGCGCTCCCGTCTGAGGTGGCTGTGCCAGGACCACCCCTGGATCTTCGGCGGCTACTGCGTGGGGCTGGCCCTGATCACCGCCCTGGCCGTGGCGTCCGGGCTCGCCTTCGACGCGGCGGGGCAGGGCAGGCTGCGTGGCTACGTCGCGCTGGCGGTCGTGGTCCTGACCGGCGCGGCCCTGGCGCTGGCCACCATGGAGCTCGGTCTGCGCCACCAGCGCCGGTTGCGCACAAGCCTGGTGACCGAGGCCACCGAGCGGATCGCCGCACTGGCCGACCAGGTGACCGCCCTCAGCGCCCCCGCCCGCACCAGGCGCCCCACTCCGGCCCCGCGGCCCGAGGAGTTCGCCGAGCCCGACTAGTCGGCGGCCCTCTCCGAGGCGCACCCTGGAAGCAGAGATGCGCTTCTCACCTGCTGGCCGCGGCCGTACCCTGGCCGCGCTCGGGCGTGCAAGGGAGACGGTCCGGGAGTGCCGGCTCGCCCTCCTTTGCGGTCCAAGGCCATCATCCTCACGAAGAGGCCCGGGCACACCACGAACTTGCCCAGACGCTGCCTCCTACCGATCCGTTGGCGGCCCGCCAGCCTCGTCAGGCCGCAGCGCAGGTACTCACACGGCTGGGCGTCACATGCCGCTGCCACACCTGCGCCCGGCCGGCTGGTGAAACGCGTGTCGGGGCCCGGCGCTCCCAGCCGAGACCCTAGGGGCAAACAGGGTTGCGGGGAGAGCAACGCCGACGCTGCCGCGTCGGCCGGGAAGGAGCGTCCGTCTCCGCACGGCGAACCGGTGGAGCTGCGCCGCCCGGTCTGACAGCCTTGACCGACCGCGGCGGGAACGGGTGAGGCGAGCGAGAGGGGCAGGGAAGCGATGAGCGAGAGCGCCACGACCGAATGGACCACCCTGGACCAGGCGCATCAGGCGCTGCGTACGGCGGTACGCGGCGTCGCCGCTGGGGACTGGAGCCGGCCGACGCCCTGCGCGGGGTGGAACGCCACGCAGGTGCTCCAGCACGCCGCCGGCGACCAGGTCGGCTACGCCGCCTTCCTCACCGGCGGCCCGGGCCCCTCCGAGAACCCGTTCGAGCCCTCCGGGCGGCTGGACGGCACTCCCGAGGCCGTCGCGGAGGAGGCGCTGCGGGCCTCCTCGATCGCGTGGGCGGCGATCGGCAGGGGCGTCGCAGAGGTGGCTGTGCCGATTCCGCCGCACAAGATGTCCGCCGAGCTCGGCGCTGGCGCCTGTGCCCTGGACGCCGCGGTGCACGCCTGGGATATCGCCGTCGCCACCGGGCAGCCCTCGCCGCTCACGCCCGGGCTCGCCCGCGAGCTGCTGGACGTCGCCCGGCAGCTCGTCGAGCCGCTGCGGGGCTTTGCGTTCGCCGACGCCCTGTCGGCACAGCAGGGGGACGACGAAGTCGCCGCGCTGCTGCGCTACCTCGGCCGCCGCCCGGACTGGACGGCCTGACTTGCACCACGGGCGGCCACGGGTGCCCGCCCAGATCGCCATCTCGCCCCCGGTCAGCCCGATCGCCTGCCGGTACCGGCGCATCTGAACCGCGATCAGCGCTCCAACGCCCCCTCGACCGGCGCCGGCTGGTCGACCTCCCTGACGGCCGGATCGTGTTCCGATTCCCACCCCATCGATCCACTGATGCTCGCAGCGGTATCCCGCCAGGAAACCACCCCCATCAGGGATGCTCTGGAGTTGCTCTGTTATTTCGGAATAACGTAATGTTGTGGCCATGACTGCCGAGTCCCTCCAGGAGCGGATCGCCGCGCTCGAAGAACGGGTGTCGCGGCTGGAGTCCGTACCGCAGAAGCCCGTATCGCAGGTATCCCGGAGCGAGGCGTTCTGGGCTCTCGAGGGCCTGCGTCAGCGGCTCACGGGGAACGGGCAAGTGCTGTTCACCGGCGTGTTGGACCTGCCTACGGGCGAACACTACGAATGGCAGCAGGGTGCGGTGGCTGAGGGGCTGCTCGAAGCGGACTGGTCGGAACACGCCGCGCCGTACGCCGCGTTGGGGCACCCGGTGCGGCTCACCCTGCTGCGCGCGGTACTGCAAGGGACCCGTTCCGCGACCGAGTTGCAGGAGACGGCCGGACTGAACACGACCGGTCAGCTCTACCACCACCTCAAGCAGCTGACAGCAGCCGGCTGGCTCCATGCGGAGGGGCGCGGCCACTACCAAGTGCCCGCGGGCAGAGTCGTGCCGCTGCTCGTGCTGTTGTCCGCGGTGGTGCCGGCAGGGAACCGAACGACAGAGGAGTAGTTCATGCACCGACGGAAATTTCTCACCGCGGCGACGGCCGCGGCGGCCGGTGTGCCGCTGCTGCCCGGGAACGCCATGGCGGCCGACGACGACTTACCGGCGCGGGTGCGGCGCTGTCTGGACCGGGCACTGGCCGCGGGCAGCCCGAGCGCGGTGTGCGGGGTCATCCACGGTGCACGCCGCTACGTCGCGGGCGCGGGTGGGAGCCGGGGCGCGTCGGCGCCGGACGGCAGGACTGTGTTCCAACTCGGCTCGATCGCAAAGACCTTCACCGCCACCGCTCTCGCCCGCGCCGTGCGTGCCGACGCGACCCGCCTCGACGCGCCGCTCGTTCTGCCCGCCCGGTTCCCCGTCCCGCGCAAGGGCTCTCGGCGGATCACCATGGCCGACCTGGCGACGCACACCTCCGGTCTGCCCTCGCTGCCGCCGAACCTCCTGGCGGGAGCGGATCCGTACGACCCGTACGCGCACTACACGCTGGACGACCTGGCAGCCGGCCTGCGGGAGACCACCTTGAGCACCGAGCCCGGCAGCTCTTACGCGTACTCGAATCTCGGTTTCGGGCTGCTCGGCCAGGCTCTGGCTTTCGACGACGTGGACGCGATGCTGCGGCGCCGCGTGACCTCGCCACTGCGTATGCCCGACACGACGACGACCCTGAGGCCGGACATGGCGTCCCGCAAGGCCGTCGGCCATCTCGAGGGCCACCCCGTTCCCGACTGGCACGACCACGTTCTCAGCGCCGCAGGCACCTCGATGTACAGCACCGCCGACGACATGTTGCGCTTCCTGGGCGCACAACTACGCCCCGAGCGTTCGCCGTTGCGGGACGCGATCGAACTGACCCAGCGACCCCACTTCACCGTCGACCGGAATCTGCGGCTCGGTCTCGGCTGGCACCTCAGCCCACTGCCCAGCGGTCGGACCATGACCTGGCACAACGGCGGCACCGGCGGATTCAGCACCTGCGCGGCGTTCAGCAGACGGAGCATGACGGCGGCGGTGATGATGGTGAACACCGCCAGCGAGGAGACCACGACCGACCCCCGTCCGGTCGATACCCTGACCCTCGCCCTGCTCGGCGAACTCGACGCGGCCTGAGCCGCATCGCGTCGTCGGCCAAAGTCGCTTGCGCCATAAGGCTGTTCAAAAGTGGAGCCGGAACAATTCGGCGGTCACCGAAATGTCCCCCGTCTAGGGTCGGCTTCATGAAGATCTCTTCCGGCCCCGGATGCCGGCGAACAGGGCCCGTACCGGCGGCGGCAGCGGTCATCGCCGCCGGCGGGGCCCCGGCGTGACACCGGGGGAGATGCTCGCCGTGTTCGGCGCCGGTGTGAGCGCCGGTGCCATCAACACCGTGGTCGGCTCCGGAACACTGATCACCTTTCCCGTTCTGCTCGCCACCGGTCTCACCCCTGTCACCGCCACGGTTTCCAATGCGCTCGGCCTCATACCCGGCTCCGTCAGCGGAGCCTTCGGCTATCGAAGAGAGCTCAAGGGGCAGGGCCGACGCATCCTGAAACTCAGCGTCGGCGCCCTGCTGGGCGGCGTCACCGGCGCCATCCTCCTGCTGGCCCTGCCCGCCACCGCGTTCGAGAAGATCGTGCCGGTGCTGGTGGGCTTCGCCCTCGTCCTGGTCTCGGTCCAGCCACTGATCAGCAAGCGGGTACGCCGCAACGTACCGAGCGACACCAGCCGTCGCGACGGTGGCCCGCTGCTGTTCGTCGGCCTGACGCTGGCCAGCGTCTACGGCGGCTACTTCTCCGCCGCCCAGGGAATCATCTACATGTCCCTGATGGGCATACTCCGCGACGAGACGCTGCAGCGCCTCGTCGCGGTCAAAAACGTACTGGTCGCCGTCGTCAACGCGGTCGCCGCGCTGTTCTTCCTCTTCGTCGCGGACTTCGACTGGACCGCCGTCGCTCTCATCGCGGCCGGTTCCGCGCTCGGCGGCCAGCTCGGAGCCAAGGTGGGCCGCCGCTTCAGCCCCGCGGTGCTACGGGCCCTGATCGTGACGATCGGTGTCGTCTCCATCGTCCAACTTCTGCTCCGCTGACGCACGGAGCTGCCGTCGGGAGTAATAGCCCTGGGTATTCAGTCGCCATCAAGGGAGCCGATGGCGACGTCCTGCACCGCTACCAGACTCAGGCGACCCCTCCCACGAGTCGGGCGCGCCCCGCTCTGTCACCTCAATCCCCGGGGCGACCCAGCGCCCGCAGCCGAGCCATTCGGTCAGGATCAAGCCTCAGGTCGAACTCGACCAAGTGTCCCGGATCCGAGAACCCGAACACCGCTTCCCAGTCACCGACTCCCCTTGCCGCAGGCCCTTCTCCGAGATGAATCCGGAGACCGTCCGCGAACAGGCAAACCCCGCCCCCAGAACGGTCCTGGGGAGATTCGTCGAACGACACGAGCGGGACACCTGAGTCGACGACCGCAGGAGCACTCAGCGAGGCGTCAGAGCTTTCCGGCCGACCTATGTCGACCAGAACGAGTTCCACCACTTCACCGCTGTCCCGGTCCGTCTTGACTTCCACCAAGGACCCCCCGGCGTCCAACACGACGGATCGCGGCGCTTCCCGCAGGCGCGAGTAACCCGACCATTGAACGGTCAGGGGAATGTACTCGTCGACCTCGACGAAGTATTCCCCTTCTGGGTTCACGCCCAGAATTCTGAACGGCACCTGCTCACCCGAGCCTTCGCGCATGTTTCAACACCGGATTCGCCCCTGCCGTCCTGCCTGGAGCGATGATCAGCTCCCAGCCCTGGCTCAGGACCCTCCGACCGTACTGGACGCCGTGCATGGTCGCGTCGTCGACCGCTCTGACAAGGCCGACCAGCAGCTCTTCGGTCTTCAGATTGCGCGAGAAACTGTTGTGCATGATCTCTTCGGCGATGTGCTTCGTCGCGTTGGGGTGGACCCAGATCTGGCGACCGCTCGTAGTGAAGAGATTGAACGACCTGGGCAGCATCGTGCTGGCGTAAGCAGGCTGAGTCGCCGCGATCCTCGTCCACACGGAAGCAGTGGCGTACTCGGCTCCTTCGAGGGCAAGATGCCTTCCTCCCGCGACGGGAAAGGGCACCATGCTTCCGTACAGGCCGGAGTTGTAGGCCGGAGGGCAGGTGATCTGGGCGCCGCTGAGGTAGCTGAACCCGCCGAGGGTCAAGCCGTCGAGGAAGCCCAGGCTGGTCTGGGCGGTCACCTCGACTGCCCCTCTGGTGACCTTGTCGGAGAGGTTCTTGGCTGACTGGACCGCGGACGGCTTTGTCGCGGTTTCGCGGTCCTCCTTGTCGCACTCGGTGTTCCAGCCCCAGTTGCCCGAGAACAGGTCCTTCAGCTGCGTGGTGATGCTGCACAGGCCGCTCGGGTCGACGCGGCTGGTCGGCATGTTCTCCGCGTAGGCGTAGGGCTGGGTATACGGCGTGTCCGGGTCGGGAGTGAACGGGTCGGGGCGGGTGAAGCGGCCCGTGGTGGTGTCGTACTGGCGGGCGCGCAGGTCGAGGTAGCCGGTGCTCGTGGCGCGGCCCAGTGGGTCGGTGACCTTGGTGGGCCGGTTCCCGTGCCTCGCCGCCCCAGTCTCGTCTCGGATAGCCCCGCTCTTGTCCCGGAGGCCTGTCGCTGTCTCGCCTTGCTTTCGCTTCAAGCCACCGTCTCGCCACATCTCGTCGGACCGCCTTGACGCGCCATCGGCACTCTCGCCTCGGTCTCGTCGGCCAGGACGGTCGGCATTGTGGTCTCGCTGGCGGCGAATGTGGCGGCCGCGCCTGCGTTGGCGTGGAAGCCGGTGCTGGTGGCGGGGTGGCCGCCGGTTGCCTTGTTGCTGTCTGGAACTGCTCGTCACCACCCGCCCTGAGGGCTCGAACCTGCGGCCAACGCCCGCTCGGGCCGGTGCTCGGCCCCGAGCCACCACCCGCCCGCCACGACCGGGCCGCACTCCGCCCCGGACCGACGTTGCGGCGCTATGGACACCACCGCCCCATCACCGGCCCCGGGTTGCCCCGCAGCATGCCCGTCGGCTATGGATTCCGCGGCCGGACAGCGCTCCCTCCCGCTGACGATCCCCGTCAGGCGGATGCAGCGCCGACCCAGCAACGGTACGGATAACTAGACATGATGACAGATGACGCCATATCAGTTGATGCCAGCACGGGGAACGGCAACGGGTGAAGCGGTCGTACGGGAGGAGCGCCGGGCTCCGCATGGCGTACGCCGCTCGGGGTGGCGTACCCCTTGACTTCACCCCGGTTCCCGCGTCACATTCCTGACTCTGCATCAGAAACGGGGCGCCGGGGCCCCTCGTGTCCCGGGCAGCACAGCACGGCCTCCCTTTCCCTGACCAGACTGGAGAGACCTGCCATGTCCACCCACGCTGATCCCGTCAGACGTACGTCGCTCTCCGTCCCTTCGCGCCGCCGTGTGATCGGTGCCGCCGGCGCCGGCCTCGCCCTCGCCGGCGGGCTGCCGTATCCCGGCGGTTCTTACGCCGACGCCGCCGACCTGCCCCTCCTCGGCACGTACGACGTCGTGGTCATCGGCTCCGGAGCCGCCGGTATGACGGCCGCGCTCACCGCCGCCAAGCAGGGCCTGACGTGCGTCGTCGTGGAAAAGGCGGCCACCTTCGGCGGCTCGGCGGCCCGTTCCGGCGCGGGCATCTGGATCCCGAACAACTCCGTCATCCTGGCCGCCGGGGTGCCCGACACCCCGGCGAAGGCCGCCACCTACCTCGCGGCCGTGGTCGGTGACGACGTCCCGGTCGACCGGCAGAAGGCCTTCCTCGACCATGGGCCCGCCATGCTCTCCTTCGTCATGGCCAACAGCCCGCTGCGCTTTAGGTGGATGGAGGGCTACAGCGACTACTACCCGGAGTTGCCCGGCGGGCTGACGCAGGGCCGTTCCATCGAGCCCGACCAGCTCGACGGGAACATCCTGGGTGCGGAGCTGGCCCGCCTGAACCCGTCGTACATGACGGTCCCGGCCGGCATGGTCGTCTTCAGCGCCGACTACAAGTGGCTCGTCCTTTCCGCGGTCAGCGCGAAGGGGCTCGCCGTGGCCACCGAGTGCCTGGCCCGGGGGACGAAGGCGGCGCTGCTGGGTCAGAAGCCACTCACCATGGGGCAGTCGCTGGCGGCGGGGCTGCGCGCCGGGCTGCTCACGGCCGGCGTGCCCGTGTGGCTGAACACGCCGCTGACCGATCTGCACAGGGAGAACGGCGCCGTCACCGGCGCGGTCGTCACCAGGAACGGCGCACCCGGACTGCTGCGCGCCCGCCGGGGCGTCATCGTCGGCTCGGGCGGCTTCGAGCACAACGCGGCCATGCGCGAGCGGTACCAGGAACAGCCGATCGGCACCCAGTGGACGGTCGGCGCCAAGGAGAACACCGGCGACGGTATCCGGGCCGGTGAACGGGCAGGCGCGGCGCTGGAATTGATGGACGACGCGTGGTGGGGTCCGGCGATCCCGCTCCCCGACCAGCCGTACTTCTGCCTCGCCGAACGCACCCTGCCCGGCGGGCTCCTCGTCAACACGGCCGGAGCGCGCTTCGTCAACGAGGCCGCGCCGTACAGCGATGTCGTCCACACCATGTACGACCGCGACACCCCGAACGCCCCGCACATCCCCGCCTGGCTGATCGTCGACCAGAACTACCGCAACCGCTACCTCTTCAAGGACGTAGCGCCGACCTTCGTGTTCCCCGACGCCTGGTACGAGTCGGGCGCCGTCCACAAGGCGTGGACACTGGACTCGCTGGCCGCCTCGATCGGCGTACCCGCGGCCGCTCTGCGCGCCACCGTCGACCGCTTCAACTCCCTTGCCAGGAAAGGCGAGGACAGCGACTTCGGGCGCGGCGACAGCGCGTACGACCACTACTACACGGACCCCTCGGTCCGCCCCAACTCGTGCCTGGCACCGCTGTGGTCGGCCCCCTACTACGCCTTCCGGATCGTTCCGGGCGACCTCGGCACCAAGGGCGGTCTGCTCACCGACGCCCGGGCGCGGGTGCTCAGCCCGGACGGCTCGGTGATCCCCGGGCTGTACGCGGCGGGAAACGCCAGCGCCGCCGTCATGGGCCGCAGTTACGCGGGCGCGGGCTCGACGATCGGACCCGCGATGGCGTTCGGGTACATCGCGGCACGGGACATCGCGGCGCGCAGGTGAGCCATCAACCGCTTCAGGTACCTTCTCCAGCCTCTGATTCTGGTCTTCGGACTCCAGTGGAGTCCCATGAGGACTGTTCTGTCCCTTGAAGCCTGTCCTGCTGGTGATCGCACCGGGCCGCGTGCGGCCACGGGGAGAACGTCCCGTTCGCCCGCTCCACCAGCAGCCGCCGGCCCTGCGCGAGAACTCCCCGTGGCCGTAGCCAGGTCAGGCTCGCGGTCGTGCAGGCGGCGCTCAGGCCGGCGAGGCCGTGGACGATGCCGATGCCGAACAGGGACCGGGTCTCGGCGATGGCCTCATGGTCGCCCGCCCGGACGACGACCCGCAGATCGGGGGCGACGGCCCGTGCGGCCACGGCCACCGCGATGTTGTCCAGGTCGTCGGAGACGACGGCGGCCATGGCCTGAGCCGCGTCGAAACCGAGCCTGCGCAGCACGAACCTGCCCTGGCGTCGGCAATGACCACGGGGATGCCGAGCGCCTTCGCCAGCCGGAGGTTGGGGGCCGCCGGGTGGCGTTCCACCGCGATCACACCGAGGCCGAGCCCCTGCAACCGGGTGCACAGCCGGAGCCCGACCTGTCCGAGGCCGACGACCACCACGTGGCCCGCCCGAGGACGTGCCCTGGGGCCCACCATGCCGATCGAGCGCGGGGCCAGCAGACGGTCGACCACGCCGACGGTGAACACGCCGGTGAAACGACGGTGATCAGCATGGCGATGCTAGTGAACAACCATCTTGCTCGACCGCAACGCGACCTGGACTGCTTCCTCGCGAAACTCCGGCGAGTACTTACTGGGTGGCGCCACTTCTCCCTCGTTTCCTGTTCAGAACAACCCTATTGGGTCCCTGTCCGGAAACCTCGGGGCACCCCAGCCAGCAACCCGACCGTCGCCAACAGCAACAACCCGTCAACCGACACAGGCCACAGCGTTGCGCTCAGCACATCGACCCCGCCCGGGGACTCGAACCTGCGGCCAACGCACCGGCGCTTCAGATGAACAACGTGCCCTTACCGTTCGAGCCCTTCAAGCAGCCCCTTCATCCACCTCTGCCCCAACCGGCAACACATCGGGGGACAGAGCCGCTGCCCGAGCCGCGGCACTGGTCATCCGCCTACGGTGGTGGCGCCGACACAGCACCTCGTACCCCACGTCCTCCGTCGGCCGGTGCACGTCTCCGACCACGACCTGCTCGCCCTCGATGACCATCTGCCCGCCTACAGTCCGCGCATTGTGCGTTGCCCGGGCACCGCACCAGCACATCGCCTCGACCTGCAGCGTCGCCAGCCGGTCGGCTAGCTCAATCAGCCGCTGCGAGCCAGGGAAAAGCCGGGTGCGGAAGTCGGTGGTGATACCGAACGCGAACACGTCCAGATTCAGGTCGTCGACGATGCGGGCCAGCTGGTCAACCTGCTCCGGCGCGAGGAACTGCGCCTCGTCCACGATCACGTAGTCGACCTTGCCGCCCCGCGACAACTGCTCCACCACATAGCCGTACAGATCCCTGCCCGGGCCCGCCTCCACCGCCTCGGTCACCAACCCCAGCCGAGACGACAGCTTCCCCTCCCCCGCGCGGTCATCCCGCGTGAAGATCACACCCTGGAGCCCTCTGGCCGACCGGTTGTGGCCAATTTGCAGCGCCAAAGTTGACTTCCCGCAGTCCATCGTCCCGGAGAAGAACACCAGCTCGGGCATGGCGACTTGAGCACCTTTCGGCGGAAGGGGGTTCAGGGGCGATTCAGGCGGCCGACGATCAGGAGCGTACTTCGAGCAGCGGGACCAGCTGCTCTGCGGGGGTCATCGAACCGTGGTTGCCGAGCATCGACGACTCCTTCGGCTCCCGCTGCGAGGCGATGAGCAGGACGTCGTCGCGGGCCGCCGCGACCACGTCGCCGATACGGGCGTACACCCGCTCCTCGATCCCGTCGGGCGGCCCGAACCAGCCCGCCGCGATCGCCTCGTCCCGGGACGCCACCCAGAACTGCTCGCCGAGCACCTCGCGCCAGCAGGTCAGTACGTCCGACGCGGCGCCCGGGACGGCGTACACATGCCGGGCGCGGCCCTCGCCGCCGAGCAGAGCGACACCGGCGCGCAGCTCCCAGTCCTCGTCGAAGTCGATGCGGTGCGGCTCGCCGAAGGGGATGTCGATCATGCCGTGGTCGGCGGTGATGTACAGGGCCGTGCGGGGCGGCAGTTGCTCGGCCAGCCGCTGGACCAGGCGGTCCACGTACATGAGTTGTCCGCGCCAGGGGTCCGAGTCGACGCCGAAGCGGTGGCCCTTCCCGTCCACCTCGGAGTAGTACGTGTAGACCAACGAACGTTCCCCGGCGGCCAGTTGCTCGGCCGCAAGGTCCATGCGGTCCTCGCCGGAGAGGCGCCCGTGGAACGTTCCGCCGCTCAGCGCGACCTTCGTCAGGGGCGTGTTCTGAAAGGTCGGCGAGGAGACCTGTGCGGTGTGCACGCCCGCCGCGTCGGCCAGTTGGAAGACCGTGGGGTACGGCTGCCAGACGTTCGGTGGTGTCCAGGGGTTCCAGCGGAGCTGGTTCATCAGCTCGCCGGTCTCCGGATTGCGCACGGTGTAGCCGGGCAGGCCGTGGACGCCCGGCGGCAGGCCCGTACCGACCGTGGCGAGGGAGGTGGCGGTGGTCGCGGGGTAGGCGGCGGTGATCGGGCGGCCGGTGCCGCCGCGGGAGCTGCCCAGGAGGGAGCTCATGAAAGGGGCCTCTTCGGGGTGCGCTTTCAGCTGCTCCCAGCCAAGGCCGTCGATCAGGAAGACGCAGTTCCGGTCGGCCGGGGCCAGGTCCGTGAGCGTGGCGTTCTGATTCGGTACGCCCATGCCCGCGGCGAGCGTGGGCAGCAGATCGGCGAGCGAACCGGAGCCGTACTCGGGCACGGGTGCGGACTCGACGGTGAGCGGTTCCGGATGGTCCCAGACAGGCTGCGCCATTAGCGGGTGACGTCCGCGGTCGCCTCGGAGAGCGACTGGGCGAAGGCGAGTGTCTGCCGCACGGCGTCCGGGCCGTCGCCGGCCTCGCTGACGCGCAGGCTGAGGTCGTCGGCCGTCGAGCTGCCCGTATAGCCGTGGTCCGCCTCGCAGTTGGGGTCGCCGCAGGCGGCCGGCTCCAGGTCGAGGCGGGAGACCGCGCCCCAGCCGATGGTGAGGACGACCTCGCGGGGCAGCGTCCCGGGCACGTACTTCTCCGGGTTGGCCACGACCCGGCTGAGGACGACCGACGAGATCCGGCCAAGCTTCACGGACTCGGTGGATGTCGTCGCGTACGGTGTCGGTGATGTACTGTCCGCCGCCTGCTCGTCGGTGTGGCTCACGATGAAGCGGTTGCCGGTGAGGACGAGCACCGTCACGTGCCGACGTACCTCATTGGCGTCGAACGTCGTCTCCTGGTGGACCAGAAACGACCGGATGGCCTCGCCGCCGACAGCGGCCTCCACCGCCTCGGCCACGAGGGCCGGGTAGTAGCCGCTGCGCTCGATCGCCGATCGCAGCCCCTGGGTCGATGTACTGGTCTTGGCCATGCCGCCCATCCTACGGGGGCGCACTGACTGCGAGGCACCGCTCAGTACACAGGAAGTGTGCGCGGACCGAGGTCGTCGCGGGCGGGCGGAGGCGCGAGCCGCACGGAGGCACCGAGCGCGGTCAGCCCGCGCGGGGCGACGACCACGGGCTCCAGGGTGACGGAGACGACCTCCGGGTGGTCGTCCACAAGGCGCGACAGGCGCAACAGCAGTTCCTCCAGCACTGCCGTGTCCGCCGGTGCCGAGCCCCGCCAGCCGAAGAGGAGCGGCGCCGTCCGGATCGACCGGACCAGGGAGGCCGCCTCCCGGTCGGTGACCGGAATCAGTCGGTGCGCGGTGTCTCCGAGCAGCTCCGAGGCGGCCCCGGCGAGCCCGAACGAGAGCACCGCTCCGGCCGCCGGGTCGATCACCGCGCGGACGACGGTGTCGACGCCGCGGGGCGCCATGCTCTGTACCACTGGGCGCAGCTCGGCGGGCTTCCCGAAGAGCTCGGTCAATTCGGCGTACGCCCGCCGCAGTTGCTCCTCGTCCGCCAGATCCAGCCGTACGCCGCCCAGGTCGGCGCGGTGCCGCAGGTGCGGGGCCGTGGCCTTCAGCGCCACGGGGTAGCCGGAGCGCTCCGCCGCCAGGGCGGCCTCGTCGGGCGTCGGCGCGGGCAGGGCACGGCGTACGTCGATGCCGTACCGGCCGAGCAGCGCGCAGGTGTCGCCGGGGCCGAGCGTGAGCCCGGCTGGGTCGCCCTTCGCCAGCAGAGCGTCGATCTGCTCGGCGGCCCCCTTCTCGTCGATGTCCTCGAACTCGGGCACCCGGCCGGGCTCGGCGGCGTCCCGGCGCCACTGCCCGTATCTGACGGCTTCGGCGAGGGCGCGGACGGCGCGCTCGGCCGCGGGGTAGGCGGGGATGAGACGGGAATCGTCTGCGGGGGCCGGGGCCGCGGGGCGTTCGGCGGGAGGGGGCATCTGGGGCTCGACGGTGTGGGGCGCGGTGCTGGTGGCGGCGGAGAGCGCTTCGGCGAGCCCGCCGAGTTCCACGTGGACGACGAGCACCGGCTTTGCCGGGGACGCCGCGGCGGCCGAGCGGAGTGCCTCGGCGAGGGCGGCGTCGGCCGTCGATGTCTCACCGACCGCCGGTATCGCGGTGACCACGACGGCGTCACAGGCGTCATCGGCCAGCGCATGCGAGAGAGCCGCATGGAAGTCGTCCGCAGAGGCGGCCGTGGTCAGATCCAGTGGCGGCAACGGCCGGAGCCCTTCGGCAAGGCAGGCGTCGTACGTGAGCAGCCCCAGCGACTCGGAGTTCCCGAGGATCGCCACCCGAGGCCCGGCAGGGAGCGGCTGGCGTGCCAGCAAGAGCCCCGCGTCGACGAGTTCGGTGATCGTGTCCACCCGGATGACCCCGGCCTGCCGCAGCAGCGCGGAGACGGTCGCGTGCGGCAGCCGCGTGGCCCGTACGGCATGTCCCGGAGGCGCGGCCCCGCCGTGCCGTGCGCCCTGCACGACGACGAGCGGCTTGGCCGCGGCGGTCCGGCGCGCGAGTCGCGTGAACTTCCTTGGATTGCCGATGGATTCGAGGTACATCAGCGCGACATCGGTGTCGGGATCGTCGTACCAGTACTGCAGCACGTCGTTGCCGGACACGTCCGCGCGGTTGCCCGAGGAGATGAACGTCGACACCCCGGTCACGCCCGTGACGCCTCCACCGCGCCGCTGCAACCGGGACAGCAGCGCGATCCCGATGGCACCGGACTGCGCGAACAGACCGATGCGTCCGGCCCGCGGCATCTCGGGCGCGAGTGAGGCGTTGAGCCGTACATCCGGTGCGGTGTTGATGACTCCGAAGGCGTTGGGTCCGATGATGCGCATGCCGTACGCGCGCGCGTGGCGCACGAGTTCACGCTGGCGCTCCCGCCCTTCGGCGCCGCTCTCGGCGTATCCCGCGGAGATCACGACGAGCCCCTGCACGCCGTGCTCACCGCAGTCGGCGACGGCCTCGGGGACGTGCTCGGCCGGGACGGCGACCACGGCGAGATCGACAGGGTCGGGGATGTCGCGGATCGAGCGGTACGCCGGGACCCCGCCGAGTTCCTTCTCCTGAAGGGCTCTGTTCACCGCGTACAGACGTCCGCCGAACCCGGCGTCGCGGAGGTTGTCGAGGACGCTGCGCCCCACTCCCCCGGGCGCGCGGCCCGCCCCGATGACGGCGACCGAACCGGGTGCGAGGAGCCGCGCCACGGACCGCGCCTCGGCGCGCTGCTCCCGGGCCCACTGCACCGCGCGTGAGCGGTCGGTGGGCTCCAGGTCGAACTCCAGGCGTACGACGCCGTCTTCGAAGCTGCGCTTCTGCTGGTAGCCGGCGTCCGTGAACACCTTGATCATCTTGTTGTTGGCGGGCAGCACCTCGGCGGCGAACCGGCGGATGCCGCGCTCCCGGGCCACCGCGGCGATGTGTTCCAGCAGCGCGGAGGCCACGCCGCGGCCCTGGTGGGCGTCCTGCACGAGGAAGGCGACCTCGGCCTCGTCGGCGGGAGCGGAGGCGGGCAGCCCCTCGGCGTTGATGCGGTCGTAGCGTACGGTGGCGATGAACTCGCCGCCGACCGTGGCCGCGAGTCCCACCCGGTCCACAAAGTCGTGGTGCGTGAAGCGGTGGACATCCTTGGCGGACAGGCGCGGGTACGGGGCGAAGAAGCGGTAGTACTTCGACTCGTCGGACACCTGCTCGTAGAAGCTGACCAGGCGGTCGGCGTCCTCGGTCGTGATCGGCCGGATGCGCGCGGTGCCGCCGTCGCGCAGCACGACGTCGGCCTCCCAGTGGGCGGGATACTCGTGCCGGTCCGACGAGGTCTGCATGGGCCCCAGAGTACGGCTCGTGTCCGACAATGGCGCGAGGCAGTCTGGGGACCCGACTCGGGCCCCCGCACGGGCTCATGGCTTCAACCGGGCTCCACACCCGCTCGGGGCCGCTTCACGGTATGGAATAGTGGTCTAGACAACCTGAGAACACCTGAAGGGCAGCATCACATGGCTGAGCGCCGCGTCAACGTCGGCTGGGCCGAGGGCCTCCACGCCCGCCCCGCCTCCATCTTCGTCCGTGCGGCCACGGCCGCCGGCGTCCCCGTGACGATCGCCAAGGCGGACGGCAACCCCGTCAACGCCGCTTCCATGCTCGCGGTGCTCGGCCTGGGCGCCAAGGGCGGCGAGGAGATCGTCCTGGCCTCCGACGCCGAGGGCGCGGACGCCGCGCTCGACCGCCTGGCCAAGCTGGTCGCGGAGGGCTTGGAGGAGCTGCCCGAGACTGTTTAGTGCGCCCCCTTTGCGCCTAAACCGGCGCCGCTCTCGCGGAGGTGGTTGCGCGCCGTCGTGGTTCCTCAATTGATGGTTGCGGCAGTCGTCGCTTTGAAGGGCACCTTCCGCACACGCACCTAAAGGGCTCGCCCGGAATGCCGGGCGGGCCCTTTGCAATTCCAGGTTGCGGGCAGCGAAAATAATCCCCCGCGAATTACTCCCCCTTTGTATACGGCGCCACTGTTAATGCCGCAGGCTCGCCGTGTTTACGGGATGTTGCGAAGTCCTCACGCGCTCCACGCGATCACCCCGCTCGGGAAAGCGCAGCCGGTGCGCGGCCGTCGCCCGCTCGGTATGCAGCGCCGTGATCGCCCGGGCCCGCTCGCTGTCGCCGCGCGCCACGGCGTCCACGATGCCGCCGTGCTCCGACCAGGACTCGGCGGGGTTGGCAGGCGCCTCGACCGAGTACATCCAGGCGATCTTGTGCCGCAGCTGGGTGAGCATCGAGGTCAGCGCGGGGCTGCCGGAGGCCTGCGCGAGCGTCTCGTGGAACCAGCCGCCCAGCGAGCGCAGATCCTCGCTCTGGCCCCTCCTGGACCGCTCCTGCCCCAGCCTGACCAGGCCTCGCAGCACCTTGAGGTGCGCCTCCGTACGCCTCTGCGCGGCACGCGCGGCACCCAGCGGCTCCAGGAGCATACGCATCTCCAGCAGGTCGGCGGCCTCCTGCTCGGTGGGTTCCGCGACGCAGGCGCCCGCGTGCCGGCGAGTGACGACGAAACCTTCCGCCTCCAGCGTGCGCAGCGCCTCCCGCACGGGGACCCGCGAGACGCCGTAGCGACGCGCGAGCAGTTCCTCGGTGAGCCGGCTGCCGCGTTCGTAGACACCCGCGACGATGTCGTCACGGATCGCCGTGCATACCGAGTGCGCGGGAATACGCATGACCCGACCTCCGCCTTAATCCCCGCGAAACGCGGTCGATTGACGCCAGTTCAGTGACTCTATTGCAGAGAGCCGGAAATTCCGATGGCGGGCCGGAATCCACAGCTATTTTTTGGACACATAGTGCCGCAGAACAGGCAGTCGTCCCGTCGGCATGCGCGAAGGCCCCGGCTCGGTGAGCCGGGGCCTTCGGGAGCGGTGCGGTGAGTCCGAGTCGTCAGACGTCCACGCCGTGCGAGCGGAGGTAGGCGAGGGGGTCCATGTCCGAGCCGTACTCCTGGGACGTGCGCGCCTCGAAGTGGAGGTGTGCTCCGGTGACGTTGCCGGTCGCCCCGGAGAGGCCTATCTGCTGGCCCGGGGTGACGCTCTGGCCGACGGAGACGGAGATGGACGACATGTGGGCGTACTGGGTGTACGTGCCGTCGTTCATCTTGATGACGACCTGGTTGCCGTACGAGCCCTCGAAGCCGGCCTCTACGACGGTACCGGCGCCCACGGCGCGGACGGTGGTGCCGCTGGCGGCGTGGAAGTCGATGCCGGTGTGGCTGCCGGAGGACCAGACGGAGCCGCCGGCCTTGTAGCCGGTGGAGACGTACGAGTCGCTGATCGGCGAGACGAAGGAGTTGAGCAGGCGCTTGCGCTCGGCCTCGCGGGCGGCGCGCTCCTTGGCCTCGCGCTCCGCCTTGGCCTTCGCCTCGGCCCGGGCCTTCTCCTCGGCGGCCCGCTTCTTCGCGGCCTCCTCGGCCGCCTTGCGGGCGGCGGCCTCTTCGGCGGCCTGCTGCTGAGCGTGGGCCTGGGCGTCGATCTGGTCGGCGACCGAGTCGCCCATGGTGACGGCCTGGGTCAGCCCTGTCTGCTCGACCGAGGACTCGTCGGCGAACGCCGGGGCGGCCAGGGTGCCGATGACACCGGTGGTGGCGAGCGTCGCGACGCCCACGGTCCTCGAGGACGTGCGCTTCGTACGGCTCGGGCGACGGTGCTTCCCGGTGGCGCGGGTGAACGCCATGAAGTGGCTGGTCCTTTCCTTCCTTCTCGCCTACCGGGTTAGCTGACGGGTTCGGAGCAGGAAGGTCTCCTACGGGCTCCCTCCAGGAGGGCGCCCGATTCACCCCAGGGACTGCGATGGGTCCCCGGCTCCCCTGGCTCGCGCCGTACGGGGACTCGGCGATGACTGTCCGGTGCCGCGGGTGCGGCGCACTGCCTGACGAACAGCCGGACCGACGCTAAGCGGGCCGTCTCTCAAACAACAAACGGATGACGGTTTTTGTAGCGCACGCCACAGGGCAGACACACAATCCCCATATCAACTCCCAATCAATCCAATCAATTTGGACAAAGAGGGACCCTGAAGGCTCATCAGCCTTCAGGGTCCCCGGGATGTGCAGCGGCTCTACTCGGCCGCGACCACGCTCACTTCACCGATTCCGAGGGCCTTGACGGGCTCCTCGATCTGAGCGGCGTCCCCGACGAGGACGGTCACCAGACGGTCCACCGGGAAGGCGCTCACGGCCGCCGCGGTGGCCTCCACGGTGCCCGTCGCGGCGAGTTGGCGGTACAGCGTCGCCTGGAAGTCGTCCGGCAGGTACTGCTCGACCTGGTCGGCGAGCGTGCCGGCGACGGCGGCCGCGGTCTCGTACTTGAGCGGCGCCACGCCCACCAGGTTCTGTACGGCGATGTCGCGCTCGGCGTCCGTCAGGCCCTCGGCCGCGAGCGTGCGCAGCACCTTCCAGAGGTCGTCGAGCGCCGGGCCGGTGTTCGGCGTGTCCACCGAGCCGCTGATGGCGAGCATCGCGGCGCCGGCGCCGTCCGGAGCGGAGCGCAGCACCTGGCCGAACGCCCGCACACCGTAGGTGTAACCCTTTTCCTCGCGCAGGACGCGGTCCAGGCGGGAGGTGAGAGTGCCGCCGAGGCAGTACGTGCCGAGCACCTGGGCGGGCCACACACGGTCGTGCCGGTCGGCGCCGACGCGGCCGATGAGCAGCTGTGTCTGGACGGCTCCGGGGCGGTCGACGATGACCACGCGGCCGGTGTCGTCGGCGGTCACCGGAGGCACGGGACGCGCCTCGGCCGGCGAGCCGGTCCAGGCTCCGAGCGTGTCCCCGAGCAGCGCGTCGAGGTCGACGCCCGTGAGGTCGCCGACGACGACCGCGGTGGCCGTCGCGGGGCGTACGTGCTTCTCGTAGAAGGCGCGTACCGCCGCCGAGTCGATGGTCGCGACCGTCTCCTCGGTGCCCTGGCGCGGGCGCGACATGCGCGAGGTCGCCGGGAAGAGCTCCTTGGAGAGCTCCTTGGCGGCGCGGCGGGCCGGGTTGGCGGTCTCGTGCGGGATCTCGTCGAGCCGGTTGCGGACCAGCCGTTCGACCTCGTTGTCCTCGAAGGCGGGCGCCCTGAGGGCGTCGGCGAGCAGGCCGAGCGCCTTCGGAAGCCGCGACACCGGGACTTCGAGGCTCAGTCGTACGCCCGGGTGGTCGGCGTGCGAGTCCAGCGTGGCCCCGCAGCGCTCCAGTTCGGCGGCGAACTCCTCGGCGGAGTGCTTGTCGGTGCCTTCGGAGAACGCGCGCGCCATGATCGTGGCGACACCGTCCAGGCTCTGCGGCTCGGCCTCCAGCGGTGCGTTCAGGAGGAGTTCGACGGCGACGACCTGCTGGCCGGGGCGGTGGCAGCGCAGCACCGTCAGGCCGTTGCCGAGCGCACCGCGCTCGGGCGCCGGGAAGGCCCAGGGCCTGGCTTCGCCGGCCTGGGGCTGGGGGTGGAAGTCCATGGTCACGGTGGCCTCGGTCACTGGGCGCTCTCCTCGTCGGTGGTGGTCTCCTCGTCGGTGGTGATCGGCTCGTACACGAGCACCGCGCGGTTGTCGGGGCGCAGGCGGGACTTGGCGGCCTCCTGGACCTCCTCGGCCGTGATGTCGAGCACGCGCTGTACGGCGGTCAGGGCGAGCTGCGGGTCGCCGAACAGCACGGCGTACCGGCACAGTTCGTCGGCGCGGCCCGCGACCGTACCGAGCCGGTCCAGCCACTCGCGCTCCAACTGGGCCTGGGCGCGCTCCATTTCCTCGGCCGTGGGGCCCTCCTCGGCGAACCGGGCGAGCTCCTCGTCGACGGCCGCCTCGATGACGGGGACCTCGACATCGCCGGAGGTCTTCACATCGAGCCAGCCCAGGGAGGGCGCTCCGGCCAGGCGCAGCAGACCGAAACCGGCCGCCACAGCCGTACGGTCCCGGCGTACGAGCCGGTTGTAGAGGCGGGAGGACTCGCCGCCGCCGAGGACGGTCAGGGCGAGGTCGGCCGCGTCGCACGCGCGTGTGCCGTCCTCCGGGAGCCGGTAGGCGGCCATCAGCGCGCGCGCCGGGACCTCCTCCTCGACGACCTCGCGCAGCTGCTCGCCGATGGTGTCCGGCAGGGCGCCGTCGCGCGGGGCGGGCTTGCCGTCGTGCCCCGGGATGGAGCCGAAGTACTTCTCGACCCAGGCGAGCGTCGACTCCGGGTCGATGTCGCCGACGATCGACAGGACGGCGTTGTTGGGCGCGTAGTAGGTGCGGAAGAACGCGCGCGCGTCCTCCAGGGTGGCCGCGTCCAGGTCGGCCATCGACCCGATCGGGGTGTGGTGGTAGGGGTGGCCCTCCGGGTACGCGAGGGCGGTCAGCTTCTCGAAGGCGGTGCCGTAGGGGACGTTGTCGTAGCGCTGGCGGCGCTCGTTCTTGACGACGTCGCGCTGGTTCTCCATCGACTCGTCGTCGAGCGCCGCGAGCAGCGAGCCCATGCGGTCCGCCTCCAGCCAGAGGGCGAGCTCCAGCTGGTGCGTGGGCATGGTCTCGAAGTAGTTGGTGCGCTCGAAACTGGTCGTGCCGTTGAGCGAACCGCCCGCGCCCTGCACCAGCTCGAAGTGGCCGTTGCCCTTCACCTGGGCCGAGCCCTGGAACATCAGGTGCTCGAAGAGGTGGGCAAGGCCGGTACGGCCCTCGACCTCGTGGCGCGAGCCGACGTCGTACCAGAGGCACACCGCCGCGACCGGGGTCAGATGATCTTCGGAGAGCACCACGCGCAGGCCGTTGGCCAGGCGGTGCTCGGTCGCTGTCAGCCCGCCGGAGCCGGCCTCGACGGTGGCCGTGTGACCCATGGGCATGTACGTCCCTTCGATCGCGGAAAACTGCTGAATTCCTGCTAGTCATGCCACTGTATGCAAGCGCGCCGACAGCTGGCGAAGTTCCCGGAACGGCTACGCCGAGAGCGAGCGGGCCGGTGCCCGCCCGGACCCCTGTGGATGGGGCGTGGTCCGGGTTGTCAGTGGGGCGGTCCACAATGGAGCTCGTCAGAACCCGTTCATGCCCCGGCAGACACTGTGAAGGAGTCGCAGCAGCGATGGCCCGCCGCAGCACGAAGACCCCGCCGCCCGACGACTTCGAGGAGCGCATCCTCGACATCGACGTCGTCGACGAGATGCAGGGCTCCTTCCTCGAGTACGCGTACTCGGTGATCTATTCCAGGGCTCTGCCGGACGCCCGTGACGGTCTCAAGCCCGTGCACCGCCGCATCGTCTACCAGATGAACGAGATGGGACTGCGCCCCGACCGCGGCTATGTGAAGTGCGCCCGCGTCGTCGGCGAGGTCATGGGTAAGTTGCACCCCCACGGCGACGCGTCGATCTACGACGCCCTGGTGCGCCTGGCCCAGCCCTTCTCGATGCGCCTGCCCCTGGTCGACGGCCACGGCAACTTCGGCTCGCTGGGCAACGACGACCCGCCGGCCGCCATGCGGTACACCGAGTGCCGGATGGCCGACGCGACCTCCCTGATGACGGAGTCGATCGACGAGAACACCGTCGACTTCGCGCCGAACTACGACGGCCAGGAGCAGGAGCCGGGCGTCCTCCCGGCCGCGTATCCGAACCTGCTGGTGAACGGCGCGTCGGGCATCGCGGTCGGTATGGCCACGAACATGCCGCCGCACAACCTCGGCGAGGTGATCGCCGCCGCCCGGCACCTGATCCGCTACCCGGGCGCCGATCTCGAGACGCTGATGAGGCACGTCCCGGGCCCCGACCTGCCCACGGGCGGAAAGATCGTCGGCCTCTCCGGGATCAGGGACGCGTACGAATCGGGCCGTGGCAGCTTCAAGATCCGCGCGACGGTGTCGGTGGAGAACGTGACGGCACGCAGGAAGGGCCTCGTCGTCACGGAGCTGCCCTTCACCGTGGGCCCGGAGAAGGTGATCGCCAAGATCAAGGACCTGGTCGGCGCCAAGAAGCTGCAGGGCATCGCCGACGTCAAGGACCTCACCGACCGCTCGCACGGCCTGCGCCTGGTCATCGAGATCAAGAACGGCTTCGTGCCGGAGGCCGTCCTGGAGCAGCTCTACAAGCTGACGCCCATGGAGGAGTCCTTCGGTATCAACAACGTCGCGCTGGTGGACGGCCAGCCCCTCACGCTGGGCCTCAAGGAGCTCCTGGAGGTCTACCTCGACCACCGCTTCGAGGTGGTGCGACGGAGGTCGGAGTTCCGCCGCGGCAAGAAGCGAGACCGGCTGCATCTGGTCGAGGGTCTGCTGGTCGCCCTCCTGGACATCGACGAGGTCATCCGCCTCATCCGCTCCAGCGACAACTCCGCGCAGGCCAAGGAGCGCCTGATCGAGCACTTCTCGCTGAGCGACGTCCAGACGCAGTACATCCTGGACACCCCGCTGCGCCGGCTCACCAGGTTCGACCGCATCGAGCTGGAGTCGGAGCGCGATCGGCTCAACGGCGAGATCGAGGAGCTGACCCGCATCCTGGAGTCGGACGCCGAGCTGCGCAAGCTGGTGTCGGGCGAACTGGCCGCGGTGGCCAAGAAGTTCGGCACCCCGCGGCGTACGGTGCTGCTGGAGTCCTCCGGTGCCTCCGCGGCGGCCGTACCGCTGCAGGTGGCCGACGATCCGTGTCGGGTACTGCTGTCGTCGACGGGACTTCTCGCGCGTACGGCGAACGGTGACCCCTTCGGGGAGAGTGACGGCAAGCGCGCCAAGCACGATCTGATCGTCTCGGCCGTCCCTGCGACGGCCCAGGGCGAGGTGGGCGCGGTCACCTCGGCCGGACGGCTGCTGCGGATCAATGTCATCGATCTCCCGCAACTGCCCGAGACCGCCACGGCGCCCAACCTCTCCGGAGGCGCGCCGATTTCGGAGTTCCTCACCCTGGAGGGCGACGAGGAGGTGGTCTGCCTGATGACGCTGGACGAGTCGTCGCCGGGTCTGGCGCTCGGCACGCAGCAGGGTGTCGTCAAACGTGTGGTGCCCGACTACCCGTCCAACAAGGAGGAGTTGGAGGTCATCACGCTCAAGGAGGGCGATCGGATCGTCGGCGCGGCCGAGCTGCGCACGGGCGAGGAGGACCTCGTCTTCATCACCGATGACGCCCAACTGCTGCGCTACCAGGCCTCCCAGGTCCGCCCGCAGGGCCGGCCCGCGGGCGGCGTGGCGGGCATCAAGCTCACCGAAGGGGCCAGGGTGATCTCCTTCACGGCCGTCGACCCGGCCGCGGACGCGGTGGTCTTCACGGTGGCGGGCTCACGCGGCACGCTCGACGACTCGGTCCAGACGACCGCCAAGCTGACGCCTTTCGACCAGTACCCGCGCAAGGGCCGCGCCACGGGCGGTGTGCGCTGCCAGCGGTTCCTGAAGGGCGAGGACTGCCTCAGCCTGGCCTGGGCCGGCCCCGCTCCGGCCCGGGCCGCGCAGAAGAACGGCACCCCGGCCGACCTGCCGGAGATGGACCCGCGCCGCGACGGCTCGGGCGTCTCACTGGCGAAGACGGTGTCGGTGGTGGCGGGACCGGTGTAGTCAGGCCTCGGGGCTCTGTTCCATGGGCTCCGGGCCCGGCTCCTGTTGTACGTCACGGTCCTGTACGTCGGGGTCCTGTACGTAGCGCAGGACGCCCCACATGCTGTGCTCATCGGCGTGCGGGGCGTCCTCCCTGCACGACTCCAACTCCTTGCCGAGAGCGAGGGCGTCGATGCCGGAGCCGATGAGGACGAGCTGGGTGAGGCGCTCGTCGTCGGGCGCCCACGGCTCCGGGTAGAACCGCAGGAACCGGCCCACAGCATGCACGGCGTACCGGTTGCGGCTGTCGGCCGCGCCGAAATCGACGTACCCCTTGATGCGGAACAGTCCCTCCGGCCTGCTGTCGAGGAAGTCCATCAACCGGCGTGGGCCGAGGGGCATTTCGGAGGTGAAGGCAAGGGATTCGTAGGCGGAGTGCAGGTGTCCGGCGTGATGGCGCCCATGCTCGTGACCGTCTTCATGGCCCTGCTCATCACCGTGCTCGTGGTCGTCCTCATGAAGGTCGTCGAAGGACAGCTGCCCGATACGCTCCGTGGACGGCTTGCAGTCGAAGAGGAGTTCCGGGTCGATCCGTCCGTACGTGGCGGGGACGACTGCGGCGCGGTCGGTCAGTGTCCGGACGAGTCGAAGTACCCGCTCGGGGTCCTCGGCCCGGTCCGCCTTGTTGACGACGACGAGATCGGCGAGGCCGAGGTGCCGGTCGACCTCGGGATGTTTCTGCCGCGTGTCGTCGAACTCGGCGGCGTCGACGACCTCCACGAGCCCGCCGTAGACGACGCGAGGGTTCTCACTGGCGAGAAGCATCCGCACGAGCTCCTGCGGCTCGGCGAGGCCGCTCGCCTCGATGACGATGACGTCGATACCGGCGGAGGGCTGGGCGAGCCGTTCCAGGTAGACGTCGAGTTCGCCGGCGTCGACCGCGCAGCACAGGCACCCGTTCCCGAGGGAGACGGTCGAGTCCCCAAGCGCCCCGGCAACCGCCATCGCGTCGATCTCGATCGCCCCGAAGTCATTGACGACGGCCCCGATACGGCTGCCTCCGCTGCTGTGCAGGAGGTGGTTGAGCAGCGTGGTCTTGCCGGAGCCGAGGAAGCCCGCGAGGACGACGACCGGGATCTGCTGGGGGCTCGCAGGACTCAACGCGCGACCTCTCTCACACCGATGCGTGCACCGGCTCGTGGACCGGCTCTCATTACGAGGATTGAATGCCGCCTCAGGATACGAGCCGGTGGAAACCCCGCGAAGTGAACGATTGTTAGCGGCGTTCAGGGGGCACACGTTGGACATGGCGCCAGGAAACGCGACCCGCGCTTCCCCCTGTGCGCCCTCTTCGCCGCCTCCCAGCCGATCAGAGCCGCTCGGCACCCTGGAAGACGGCAAGCGCGCCGCCCACCCGCTCGCCGGTCAGTTCCCTGTCGACCCGCACCCGACGACCGGCGGACGGTTGCCTGATTCGGGGGTTGACATGGTCACACAGAAGCATGGGATACGGGGGCTGAGCTCCGCCGCGGCAGCAGCAGGGATCGGCATGGTGGCAGGTGTTCTCGCCACCATGGCCGCACACCGTCACACACTCGAGTCACTGCGTCTGCGCCTGGAGCATCTGGAGCAGACCGCGCACACGCAGCAGCACACCAACATCGCCAACCAGCAACGCCTGCACTGGGAACTGCTGAGCAAGGCCATAGACGACCCGGAATTGGCCGAGGTGCTGGACCTCTACGAGGTGCCCGTATCTCCCAAGAAGCGCCGCCAGTACCTGTTCGCCAACGCCCTGTACACGAATCTGCTCTTTTATTACCGCATCGGCAACATAAGCCGTGATGAGTTCTTCGGGCATGTTCGGGGCATTTTCCAGAACCCGATCGTCCGCGAGTATTGGCATGCCACTCAGCAGCAGCGGGCGAGCATCGCGAACTCGGAAGAGGCCGAACTCGGACTGATGGTCGACGACCTGCTGCGCCAACTGGAGGAAGCCGACATCGATGAGTGGTGGGTCGTCGGAGAACCGCCCGGCGACCAATAACCCCAGGTGCCCACCTCCGCGCGATATGTAAACTCCACCCACGTTTCACCACTCTTGCGTGGGTATTCTGTCGGCGACAGGATAACGAAGCGGCAACAACGAGCAATACTGCTGCTGTGAGGAGGTTGACTGCTGCGCGACCGCGCGAGTTGACCACCACGAGGAAGTCACCTCCACGCCGCTCGGTTGTCGAGGCTCAGCCCTACAGGGATGTAATCGCACCGCGGAGCAACAGTGCGCAGGGCCTGCGCCTTGAGACCGAAATAAGGGAAAACAACTGTGAGTCAGATCATCCGTCGCCTCGGCGTATCTCCGCGCGCGCGAGGTAGCGCATCTGGTGCAACTTGCCCAGATATCTTCGAATTGGCCGACGGAAATTTCGCCATCATCGGCACAGACGCAACTACTTCTCTCGACTCACAGCTACCCGCCGACGCAGCCCGCGCCGACTACGAACGAATCGTGGTGATCACGCGCGAGACCCTGGTACGGGCAAAGGCCGATATTCCCGACGCTTGAGGCAGTCGCGGTCACCGAAGCCGTCAACGGCATTGGGTGACCTGCGATGTGGAATGCCCGGCGCCGTCATGGCGCCGGGCATTCGTTCGTCAAGCCACCGTCGGCACCGCCACCGGCGCCCCCGGCCCCACATACCGTGCCACCGGGCGGATGATCTTCGAGTCCTGCGCCTGTTCCAGGATGTTGGCGCTCCAGCCGATGACGCGGGCCGTGGCGAAGGTAGGGGTGAACATCGCGCGGGGAAGGCCGCACAGCTCCATGACGACGCCTGCGTAGAACTCGACGTTGGTGTGGAGATCGCGGCCGGGCTTGAGTTCGGCGAGGATCGTCTCCACTCGGCGCTCCACCTCGACCGCGAAGTCGACAAGAGGGCCGCCGAACCGCTGGGCGATGCCGCGGAGCATACGGGAGCGGGGATCCTCGGTGCGGTAGACGGCATGGCCGAAGCCCATGATGCGGTCGCCGGCGAGGACTCGTTCGCGGACCCAGGAGTCGATGCGGTCGGGCGTTCCGATCGCATCCAGGGTGTCCAGCGCCCGGCTCGGGGCGCCACCGTGCAGCGGCCCGGAGAGGGCTCCCACCGCACCCACGAGGCAGGCCGCCACATCCGCTCCCGTCGACGTGATCACCCGGGCCGTGAATGTCGATGAGTTGAATCCATGGTCAATGGTTGAGATCAGGTACTGCTCGATCGCCCGGGCCCGCTCCGGCTCCGGTTCCGAACCCGTCAACATGTAGAGGTAGTTGGCGGCGTGAGGCAGATCGTCCCTCGGCTCCACCGGGTCGAGGCCACGGTCCAGCCGGTAGAGCGCCGTCAGCAGCGTCGGCACGGCCGCCGCCGCGGCGAGCGTGTCCGTACGACGCTGGTCCGCGTCGATGTCGTACACCGGCCGGAACCCACACGCCGCACCGAGCAGCGACAACGCGGTTCGCATCCCGGCGAGCGGCCCGGAACGCCCGGTCGCCGCGGCGATGGCGGGCAGCGCGGCCGACACCTCGTCGGGCAGCCGCCGCAGTGAGGCGGTCCGCGCCGAGAAGGCGGAACGCTGTGCCGCGTCCGGCAGTTCACCATGGACCAGCAGATGCCATACGTCCTCGAATCCGCGGGTCTGCGCGAGCTCGACGGCCGAGTACTGGCGATAGTGGTAGAAGCCCTCGAACCCTCGGACATCACCCAGTGCTGTGTCGGTGACGACGACGCCGGCGAGTCCCCGCGGTACGTCTACAGAGGCGGTCTCGGCACGGTTGATCGGCATGTTTCCTCCCTGGAATTGATCTGACTGTCCATGCTTGACTCTTCCTCTGTCAATATTGATTGAATCAATCTATATCCGTTCGGCTCCATACAGATACGGTGACGTCATGAGGGATCAAGAACCGGCTCCCGCCCACCAAGGCCGACGGATCAGCACCAAGGAGACCGCCGAACTGCTCGGCGTGAAGCCCGAGACGGTATACGCGTATGTGAGTCGCGGTCAGCTCAGCAGCCGCCGTGAACCGGGCAGCCGGGGCAGCACCTTCGACGCCAAGGAGGTGGAGGCGCTCGCGCGCCGCAACAGGCGGGAGGCGAGCGAGAGTTCGCCGAGTGCCGGCAGGCTCTCCGTACGCACCCGCATCACCCTGATCGACAAGGACCGCTACTACTTCCGCGGCGTCGAAGCGACCGAACTGGCCACGCGCCACTCCTACGAAGAGGTCGCCGAGTGGCTGTGGACAGGCGTGCTGCGCCCCGGCGTCACCTTCACCGCCCCGGAGGCGCCCGTCGCAGTCGCCCGCCAGGCCGTCGACGCGCTGCCCGAGCACACCGGCCCGACCGACCGGCTCCGCGTCGCAGCCATCGCTGCGGCGACCGCGGACCCGCTGCGCTTCGACCTCTCCGAGGAGGCGGTGCTCGGCACGGCGCGCACCCTCATCCCCACGCTCGTCGCCGCACTGCCGCCCCTGCGGCGCGACCATCGGGACCGGGGCCCGCTGGCGCACCGCCTGTGGGCGCGACTCAGCGGCCGAAAGGCCGACGACGCCTCACTGCACGCCCTGGACACGGCACTTGCCCTCCTCCTGGACCACGACCTGGCCGCTTCCACCCTCGCGGTCCGAGTCGCCGCATCGGCCCGCGCGCACCCGTACGCCGCCGTGTCCGCGGGCCTCGGCGCCCTGGAAGGCCCACTGCATGGAGCGGCCAGCGGATTCGCGCACCGGCTGATCCTCGACGTGCTGGACCGGGGCACGGCGGCCCCCGTAGTCGCGGACGAACTGCGCGCCGGACGCCGCGTCCCGGGGCTCGGCCACTATCTCTACCCAGGCGAGGACCCACGCGCGCGTGCACTGTTCGCCCTCCTGAAGGAGGTCCCCGGAGCCGAGCCCGCCCTGGCGGCGGCCCACGACATCGTGGCCACCACCGCCCGCCACGCCCCCCTGCATGCCAATGTCGACCTGACCCTCGCCGTCCTCACGGTGGCGTCCGGCATGCACGCGTCCGCGGGCGAGACGATCTTCGCCGTGGCTCGCACGGCGGGCTGGATCGCCCACGTCTTGGAGGAGTACAAGGAGACCCCGATGCGCATGCGCCCGAGCGGGAACTACGTAGGGCCACGGCCACCTCAGCCACTCCCGGAACTCTGACCCCACAAGCCCCGAAAGCCACTTCATACAACTCAGGTTAGGCTTACCTCCGTGAGTACGTGCACGAAGGTCTCCCGGGACCTGGACGAGCCCCTCGCGGGGACCGCCGCCACCGCGAGGACGTGGCTGCTGCTGGAACAGCCCGGCCCCTGGGGTGCCAGAGCGCTGACCTCGAGCCATCTGGATCCGGACCTCGGCCGCGCTCTGGAGAAGGCCACGGAGGGCACCGGCGTACGTATCGCGCTGATCCGCCGCCCGGGACGGCACGCCGACTGCCACACGGTTGCCGAGCGCAAGGTGTACGCGGCCCACACCGCTCCTGGAAACATATGGCTGCACAGTGCCACAACGTCAGACCCCGAACAGCTGCTCAAACTTGACTTCGCCGCACTGGGCGGAGGTGCATCCGGCACCTTCGACACAGTTCTCGACGGCCGCCCCCACACCGGCGACCCCCTCGCCCTCGTCTGCACCAACGGCAAGCGAGACCGCTGCTGCGCTCTCCTGGGCCGCCCCCTCGCTGCCGAGCTCGCCGCCTCCGGAGTGGACGGCGCATGGGAAGTCACCCACCTGGGAGGCCACCGCTTCTCGCCCACCCTGCTCGTGCTGCCGTTCGGTTACGCGTACGGGCGCGCGGAGGCCCATGCCGTCAAGGAGATACTCCAGGGCATACGGGAAGGGCGTGTGGTCACCGAAGGGTGCCGGGGGAGCTCTGCCTGGGAGCGCCCCGGCCAGGCGGCCGAGCTGGCGGTGCGTACGGCGACAGGCGAGGAGGCCGCCGACACGCTGACGGTCGTCCACACGGACGGCATGGCGCCGCGCTGGGAGGTGACCGTCGCCCACACCGACGGACGCATCTGGCGCGTCAGCGTCGCCCGGGGCGCCTCGCTGCCGCCCCGCCAGGAGAGCTGCGGCTCGGCCCTCGGTTCCCCGGCCCGGATGGACGTACTGGCGGTGCGCGAGCTGCCCCGTCCGGCGGTGGCGAGCCTCGTGGCCCGCTGATCACGCCTCGCTCAAGAGATCAACGCCACACCCCCTACGGCACGGCGCGTCCACCCCCGTACCGTCGTAGGCATGAGTCCCACTCCCCCTGCCCGACGACTCCGCCTCGGCATGCCGAAGCGGATGTTCTCGCAGGTGCTGTTGATGCAGGTGGCGATCGCCGCCGGAGTCGCCGTGCTCGCGACCGGCCTGTTCCTCGCTCCGCTCAGTGACCAGCTCGACGACCAGGCGATGCGCCGCGCCCTCGCGATCGCGCAGACCACGGCCGCGCAGCCGCAGCTCGCCGAGGAGCTGACGTCGACGCGGCCCACGGTCGGCGGGCCCGTACAGGCCGAGGCGGAGCGGATCCGGAAGGCCAGCGGGGCCGAGTACGTCGTGGTGATGAACACGGATGGCGTGCGCTGGTCGCACACCGACCCCGGGCGGATCGGCGACGTCGTCTCGACCGACCCCGGGCAGGCCCTGGCCGGCCATGAGGTCATGGAGATCGACAGCGGGACGCTGGGCCGCTCGGCGCGTGGCAAGGTGCCGTTGCGCGACGCCGACGGCGACATCGTGGGAGCGGTCTCCGTAGGCATCGAGTACGACAGCGTGCGCGCCCGGCTCCTCAACGCGATCCCGGGCCTCTTCGCGTACGCGGGCGGGGCCATGGCCGTCGGCGCGCTTGCCGCGTATCTGATCTCCAGGCGAGTCCAGCGGCAGACCCGCGATCTGGCCTTCTCGGACATCGCCGCGCTCCTCGCGGAACGCGAGGCGATGCTGCACGGCATCAGGGAGGGCGTCGTCGCTCTGGACCGCGGCGGCAGGATCCGGCTCCTCAACGACGAGGCTCAACGACTGCTGGGCCTCGGCGACGAGGTGGTCGGGCAGCCGCTCGACAAGGCCCTCGGCGAGGGACGTACGACCGATGTACTGGCCGGACGTGTCACCGGCACCGATCTGCTCACCGTCCGCGGTCAGCGCGTCCTGGTCGCCAACCGGATGCCCACCGACGACGGCGGCGCCGTCGCCACGCTGCGCGACCGCACCGAGCTGGAGCAGCTCGGCCGCGAACTCGACTCCACCCGCGGCCTGATCGACGCCCTGCGCGCCCAGGACCACGAGCACGCCAACCGTATGCACACGCTCCTCGGCCTGCTGGAGCTGGAGATGTACGAGGACGCCGTGGAGTTCGTCGGCGAGGTGGTGGGCGACCACAGGGCCACCGCGGAACAGGTCACGGAGAAGATCCACGACCCGCTGCTGGCCGCCCTGTTGGTCGGCAAGGCCACCGTCGCGGCGGAGCGCGGAGTGGCGCTGTGGATCTCGGACAGAACGCTGTTCCCCGACCAGCTGATCGATCCGCGGGGACTGGTCACGATCGTGGGCAACCTCGTCGACAACGCGCTCGACGCCGTCGCCGGCAAGCAGCACGCGCGCGTGGAGGTCGAATTGCGCGCGGAGGGGCGGACGGCGGTGCTCAGGGTGCGGGACACCGGGCCCGGAATCCCCGCCGAACAGCGTGAGTTGGTCTTCACCGACGGATGGTCCACCAAGAAGCCTCCGGCGCACGGCAAGCGCGGAATCGGCCTCTCCTTGGTGCGGCGGCTCGCCGAGCGGCAGGGCGGCAGCGCGCGGGTCGCGGAGGCGGACGGCGGGGGTGCGGAGTTCACCATCGTGCTGCCGGAGACACTGGCGGAGCCGGAACTCGCACCCGAACCCGGGCTCGCACGAGGGCCGCGCCTCGTACCCGACTCCGGCCCGTCCCACGAAGCCGCCGTGGCCGGCTCCACGACCACCAAGGAGGAGTCGCGATGATCGAGGTGCTGGTCGTGGACGACGACATCCGGGTCGCTCGGGTCAACGCCGCCTACGTGGAGAAGGTCGCGGGCTTCCATGTCGCGGGCGAGGCGCACTCCGCGGCGGAGGCGCTGCGGCAGGTGGAGGCGTTGCCGCGGCTGGATCTGGTGCTCCTCGACCACTATCTGCCCGACGATACGGGCCTCGCGGTCGTCCAGGAGATGCGGCGGCGCGGCCACCAGACCGACGTGATCATGGTGACCGCGGCCCGTGACGTCTCCACGGTCCAGGCCGCGATGCGGCACGGTGCGCTCCAGTACCTGGTCAAGCCGTTCGCCTTCGCCGGACTGCGCGCCAAACTGGAGGCGTACGCGGCGCTGCGCCGGACCCTCGACGGCGGCGGCGAGGCCGAACAGGCCGAGGTCGACCGGATTTTCGGCGCTCTCTCGGCAGGCTCGGAGCCGGATCTGCCGAAGGGGCACTCCCCCACCACCGCGGAGGCCGTACGCCGGGCCCTGCTGAGCGCCGAAGGCCCCCTGTCGGCTCAGGAGATCGCGGACCGGACGGGTCTCAGCCGGCAGACCGCCCAGCGCTATCTGAAGCTCCTGGAGCGCACCGGGAGGGCGACGCTGAGCCTCAGATACGGCGACGCGGGCCGCCCGGAGCACCGTTACGTCTGGGCGACCCGCGCCTGAGGGCACGGTCGAAGTACGGGAGTTGCAACCGCGCCCACCTCAGCACAGCTGTCAGGGGAGGCCAGCCGTGCGAGGAAACTCCAGCCCGCGGCCTGCTTCACCAACTCCGTGTCTGCGCACCTGCCTTGCGACCGTAGAGGTGCCGTGTGCAAGAGCAGCAGTCTTGTGAGCGCAAGGCCTTCTTCTGCTTGCAAAAGCGTGTTGTGCTCGTTTTGCTCGCGCTACAACACTGGAGCCGGAGTCCGGGCACGACCCAGGCCCGGGCTCGGGAAGAGAGGCCCGATGATTGACGTCCTGGTCGTGGACGACGACTTCCGTGTCGCCGAGATCAACGCCCAGTACGTGGGCAAAGTGCCCGGCTTCCGGGTCACCGCCCGCGCCCACACCGCGGCTCAGGCCCTGGCCACCGTGGCCCGCGAATCCGTCGACCTGGTGCTGCTCGACCACTACCTGCCGGACCGTACGGGGCTCGAACTCGTCCAGCGGATGAGGGAACTCGGCCACGACAGCGACGTCATCATGATCACGGCGGCCGGCGATGTGGAGACCGTGCGGGCCGCGATGCGTCTCGGCGCCCTGCACTATCTGGTCAAGCCGTTCACCTTCGCCGCGCTGCGCACCCGCCTCGACTCGTACGCCGCCCTGCACCGAACCGTCGAGCGGGTTGAGGGCCAGGGCGTGGCGGGCCAGGAGCAGGTCGACCGGATCTTCGGCGCGCTGCGTACGGCGCCCACGGCCTCCTCGCCCGGCCTGCCCAGCGGACACTCGGAACCCACCACGGACCTGATCTGCAAGGTCCTGCACGAGGCCGACCATCCGCTGTCGGCCCACGAGGTCGCCGCCGAGACCGGCCTCAGCCGCTCCACCGCCCAGCGCTATCTCCGCCACCTGGAACAGGCCGGACGACTACGGCTCACCCTCAAGTACGGGGACACGGGCCGCCCCGAGCATCGCTACACGTGGGTGGCGCCCTGAGGGACTTGGTCGCTTCGGCCGCTTGGGGTGCCTGGGCGGCCTTGCCGAAGCCCGGTGCGGTTCCCCGCGCCCCTAAGAGGAGGCCGCAGGCCTCTTAGGGGCGCGGGGAACCGCGCGACCAGCCACAACGAACCCGCAGCTTCGAACTGCACTTCCAGCGGAGCGCTTACGCGTCGATGCGTGAACGGTCCAGTGTCGCCGCCGAGTTGGAGATGAACTCCTTGCGCGGGGCCACCTCGTTGCCCATCAGCAGGTCGAACACCTGCTCGGAGGCCTCCAGGTCGGAGATGTTGATACGGCGCAGGGTGCGGTGGCGCGGGTCCATCGTGGTCTCGGCCAGCTGGTCGGCGTCCATCTCACCGAGGCCCTTGTAGCGCTGGATGGAGTCCTTGTACCGGATGCCCTTGCTCTGGAACTCCAGCAGCTTGTCGCGCAGTTCGCGGTCCGAGTACGTGTAGACGTACTTGTCCTGGCCCTTCTTCGGCTGGGTCAGCTCGATGCGGTGCAGCGGCGGAACCGCGGCGAACACCCGGCCCGCCTCGACCATCGGCCGCATATAGCGCTGGAAGAGCGTGAGCAACAGGATGCGGATGTGTGCGCCGTCCACGTCGGCATCGACGAGAAGGATGATCTTGCCGTAGCGGGCCGCGTCGATGTCGAAGGTCCGGCCGGACCCGGCTCCTATGACCTGGATGATCGCGCCACACTCGGCGTTCTTGAGCATGTCCGAGATGGACGCCTTCTGGACGTTGAGGATCTTGCCGCGGATCGGCAGCAGCGCCTGGAACTCGGAGTTCCGGGCGAGCTTGGCGGTACCGAGCGCGGAGTCTCCCTCGACGATGAACAGCTCGCTGCGCTCGACGTCGTCGCTACGGCAGTCGGCCAGCTTGGCGGGCAGCGACGAGGACTCCAGGGCCGTCTTCCGGCGCTGCGCGTCCTTGTGCTGACGGGCCGCGATGCGCGTACGGGCGGCGGCGACGGCCTTCTCCAGGACGGCGCGGGCCTGCCCGGCCACGTCTCGCTTCGTGGAGGTCAGGAACGCCTTGAGTTCCTGGGAGACGACGTTCGTCACGATGCGACGGGCCGCGGAGGTGCCGAGCACCTCCTTGGTCTGGCCTTCGAACTGCGGCTCGGCGAGGCGCACCGTCACCACCGCGGTGAGGCCCTCCAGGGCGTCGTCCTTGACGATGTCGTCCTCGGCGACGCGCAGCAGCTTCTTCGTGCGCAGCACTTCGTTGACCGTCTTCGTGACGGCCTGCTCGAAGCCCGCCACGTGGGTGCCGCCCTTGGGCGTGGCGATGATGTTGACGAACGACTTGAGCGTCGTGTCGTAGCCGGTGCCCCAGCGCAGCGCGACGTCGACGCCGAGCTCACGGGTGACCTCGGTGGGCGTCATCTGGCCGTGGTCGTCCAGGACCGGGACCGTCTCCTTGAAGATGCCCTGACCGGAGAAGCGGAGCACGTCACAGACGGGCTTGTCGCTCGCCAGGTACTCACAGAACTCGCTGATGCCTCCGTCGAAACGGAAGGACTCCTCGCCCTTGCTGCCGCCCTCGCCGAGCCCGTACTCGTCGCGGACGACGATCGTCAGCCCGGGGACCAGGAAGGCGGTCTGGCGGGCGCGCTGGTGCAGCGTGTCCAGGGAGAGCTTGGCGTCCTTGAGGAAGATCTGGCGGTCGGCCCAGTAGCGCACGCGGGTGCCGGTGCGGGTCTTGGGGATCCTCTTGAGCTTGCGCAGACCGGCCGAGGCGTCGAAGGGCGCGTCCGGACCGGTCCCCTCGAAGGCACCGGGCGTACCTCGCCGGAAGCTGACGGCGTGCGTGTGCCCACTGCGGTCCACCTCGACGTCCAGTCGGGCCGACAGGGCGTTCACCACGGAGGCACCCACACCGTGCAGGCCGCCGGAAGCCGCGTACGAGCCGCCTCCGAACTTGCCGCCGGCGTGCAGCTTGGTCATCACGACTTCGACACCGGAGAGGCCGGTCTTGGGCTCCACGTCGACGGGGATGCCGCGGCCGTTGTCCCGCACCTCCACCGAGGCGTCGTCGTGCAGGATCACCTCGATGTGGTCGCAGTAGCCGCCCAGGGCCTCGTCCACGGAGTTGTCGATGATCTCCCAGAGGCAGTGGAGCAGACCGCGGGTGTCGGTCGATCCGATGTACATGCCCGGGCGCTTCCGCACGGCCTCGAGCCCCTCGAGGACGAGCAGGTGCCGCGCGGTGTAGTTGGAACCGTCCCGGTCTGCTCCGGTCAGCAGCGCTGTGGACGGCACGGACGTCTCGGCGGTCACGCGGTTCGCTCCTCGCTGAATTTCAAGTGGGGCCCTTTAGGGTAAGGACCGGCTTCGGTCGCCGGTCCGAGGGTACCGATGCCTGGTAGAGCCGTTGTAACGCCACCCTCGTCTGAGACTCAGAGTAGTCCAGGGTCGCATGCATGTTCGATCCCTCGATGGAGTGAAGTACATATCACGTTCCCTTCCAGGCATGAACCATTTAGGCTCCGGGCACGTCCTCATGAACAACCGGCAACCCAGCCGGGAGGACTTGACCCTGACAGACAGCGCGAACCCGTAAAGATACAAAGACACGCAATACGGCTCATTCGCCGCCAACCGGCAGCAGACAGCCGACTTGGAGAAAGATTTTTCCGAGGCAGAGCCCCGAGCGGGAACGTTTTGGGCCTGGTTGGATGTTGACCCTGGTACGACAGCTCGTCGAGCTAGAGAAGAGGCGACGTGACTACTGTTCTGACCCCCGCGAGCCCGCTGACGGCCGCTGACCGCTGCGACCGTTGCGGCGCCCAGGCATATCTGCGCGTCGTCCTCCTCAGCGGTGGTGAACTGCTCTTCTGCGCCCACCACGGACGCAAGTTCGAGCCGGAACTCAAGAAGATCGCCGCTGAGATACAGGACGAGACGGAGCGGCTGACGGCCGTTCCGGAAAGCGCCAATGAAGAAGAGCGCTGACACTTCGCATCCACGACGAGCCAGCTACGGCACAGGCCGGTGACCGGGCGGCTGCCCCCGAACATCGGGGGCAGCCGCCCTAAGTCTGCCCTGCCGGCCTGGACATCCCAGCCGGCGACCATGCCTGTACGTCCCTGCCGCCGGTCACGGCTGGACGTCCTCGTCAGCGGCCCGCATCCAGCCCTCTGACGGTGCCTGAGACCCGCGTATAGACCCCTGGGCTGTCGGCCCGTCCGCAGCCGCTCCCCCACGACACAAGGCCGATCAGCCGCCCCTGGGCGACCAGCGGCCCACCACTGTCTCCCTGGCAGGCGTCCCGACCACCGTCCGGCTCCCCCGCGCAGAGCATGGAGTCGGCCAGATACGTCCCATCCACACCGCCCGGATACGCCTCCTCACAGACCGCGTCGGACAGCACCCGCAGCCGGGCGGCTCGCAGACCGTGTGCGAAGTCACCCTTGCCCGTCGTATCGCCCCAGCCGTAGACCACAGCGTCCGTACCGGGCCGGTAGGCGGCGTCACCGGAGCCCGCCGTGCGGATCACCGAGCTCGCGGGCAGCGGCTCGGTGAGAGTGAGTACAGCGGCGTCACTGGCGTTCGTCTTGCTGTCGTACGCCGGGTTGACCCGGATCTCGCGCACCGGGATCTCCCTGCCCCCGTCCCCCCGCAGGTCCCCGCGTCCGGCGATCACTTTCAGATCGCGGATCTGCCCCAGGGGTGCGCCCAGCGCCTCCTCGCCCAGACAGTGGGCCGCGGTCAGCACGGTCGACCGGCCGATCACCGCGCCTCCGCAGAACTGCCCGGCACGCGTACCCCCGAACCGGTCGCGACTTGCCAGCGCCACCGCCCAGGGGCTCTTGGAGATCTTGACGGGATAGCCGCCGATGACGACGCTGTCGGCCGCCGCGGATGTGGGGGATGCCAGCGGGATCACGGCCGCCACGGCCGCGAGAGCCAGCGCTCGTACATAGGGCCGACGCATACGCACTCCTCACTCTGAGGTCGTCATGGGAAACCCAGAGTGATTCACGCGACAGCGGCTCGCACTCCACGCACACCAAAGGCCCGGCCCCCTGTGCGGGAGACCGGGCCCTGGGTGACGTACGGCCGGGATCTAGTCGAGATAGTCGCGCAGGACCTGCGAGCGCGACGGATGGCGCAGCTTCGACATCGTCTTGGACTCGATCTGGCGGATGCGCTCACGCGTGACGCCGTACACCTTGCCGATCTCGTCGAGAGTCTTCGGCTGACCGTCGGTGAGACCGAAACGCATGGAGACGACGCCCGCCTCGCGCTCGGACAGGGTGTCGAGGACGGAGTGCAGCTGCTCCTGGAGGAGCGTGAAGCTGACCGCGTCGGCCGGCACGACGGCCTCGGAGTCCTCGATGAGGTCGCCGAACTCGCTGTCGCCGTCCTCACCCAGGGGGGTGTGGAGGGAGATCGGCTCGCGGCCGTACTTCTGGACCTCGATGACCTTCTCCGGGGTCATGTCGAGTTCCTTGGCCAGCTCCTCCGGGGTGGGCTCGCGGCCCAGGTCCTGGAGCATCTGGCGCTGCACGCGCGCAAGCTTGTTGATGACCTCGACCATGTGCACCGGGATACGGATGGTGCGGGCCTGGTCGGCCATCGCGCGGGTGATCGCCTGACGGATCCACCACGTGGCATACGTCGAGAACTTGTAGCCCTTGGTGTAGTCGAACTTCTCCACCGCGCGGATCAGACCGAGGTTGCCCTCCTGGATGAGGTCCAGGAAGAGCATGCCGCGGCCGGTGTAGCGCTTGGCCAGGGAGACCACCAGACGGAGGTTGGCCTCCAGGAGGTGGTTCTTGGCACGGCGGCCGTCCTCGGCGATGATCTCCAGCTCGCGCTTGAGCTTGGGGGCGAGCTTGTCGGCGTTGGCCAGCTTGTCCTCGGCGAACAGACCGGCCTCGATGCGCTTGGCGAGCTCGACCTCCTGCTCGGCGTTGAGCAGCGGGACCTTGCCGATCTGCTTGAGGTAGTCCTTGACCGGGTCGGCGGTAGCTCCGGCCGCGGCGACCTGCTGCGCGGGCGCGTCGTCCTCGTCCTCGTCCGACAGGACGAAGCCCTGGGCGCCGTCCTCGGCGGGCTCTTCGGTACCGGCCTTGCCGGTACCCGGGGTCTCCTCGGTCGCCTCTTCGTCGATGACCTCGGCGTCGTCCTTCTTGGCGGCGGTCTTCTTGGTCGTCGCCTTCTTGGCGACGGCTTTCTTCGCCACGGCCTTCTTGGCGGTCGCCTTCTTGGCAGCGGCCTTCTTGACGGGAGCGTCCTCGGCGGGAGCGTCGACGGCAGGCATCGCCGGAGCGGCGGTGACGGTGGCCTGCTCGGCCGTTGCCGTCTTCGCCGCGACGGTCTTGGTGGCGGTGCGCTTGGCCGGACTCTTCGCTGCGACGCTCTTTCGGGTGCGCTTGGGCTCCGCGGCACTGACCATCAGCGTCACACCCTCTTCCTCGAGGATCTGGTTGAGGCTGCGCAGTACGTTCTTCCACTGAGTGGCCGGAATCTGGTCAGCTTCGAAGGCCCGACGCACGTCATCGCCGGCGATCTGCCCCTCAGCCTTTCCCCGCTCAATGAGCGCCATGACAGAGACGGACTCGGCGATCTCCGGCGGGAGCGTACGGGATGTGCTGGCCGACACGAACAACCTCTCGGAACGTTGGAAAACGGCTTCCGGCCCCGTCCAGTGTGGACCGGAGCCGACGACCGTCGACTGGGGGATGAGTCGACGACGCGGGCGGGGGCCGCGAAGATGCACAGCGCCATGAACGGCGTCCGTATTCCCTCGTCGGCTGTCACCTCTTAGGTCATCGCGCTGCTTCCAGGAGCGTTACGCCCAATCTGCGTGGCCCGAGTCACACCCCGTAAGCATCCAAATGCGTCCAGATACGGTCAAAATTGGTCAACCAGCGGGCGCAAGATCTCAGCGCACCGCCGGACTCTGCCGGATCCTAGGATCCGGCAGAGTCCGGCGGTGGATCGCTCCCCCACCGCGCGATGCCACTCGAGGGGACACGCCCCCGACTGTGCCGCCCTCGGCGCGGTCAGTCAGTGCTCGCGCGGCGCGGGCACCACGCGCTCGGGGTGGACGGTGAGCAGTTGACGCATGGCCGCCTCGGCCGCCGCTCCATCACCGGCGGCGAGGGCGTCGACGATCCGGGCGTGGTGCGCGAGGGAGATCTCGTTCGGCCGGTCGCAGCCGGCGACCGGGCCGCCGGAGACCTGGAGTGCGGCCGACACGATCCCGGAGAGGTGCTCCAGCATGCGGTTGCCGGCGACCTGGATGAGGAGCGAGTGGAACTCCGCATCGGCGCGCGAGAAGGTGAGCGTGTCGCCCTGCGCCATGGAATGCCCCATGATCTCGACCATGTCGGCGAGCCGCTGCTGCACCTCCTCACGTCCGTGTCCGGCGGCGAGGCGGGCGGCCAGCGGCTCGATCGTCCAGCGCAGCTCGCTCAGCTCGCGCCGCTGGTCGTCGCACTGCGGCCCGTAGGCCCGCCACTCGATGATGTCCGGGTCGAGAAGGTTCCAGTCGCTGACGGGCCGTACCCGGGTGCCGACATTGGGGCGGGCGCTGACCAAGCCCTTGGCCTCGAGGACGCGGAGTGACTCACGGACGACGGTGCGGGAGACCTCGAACCGCTGGCCGATCTCCTCGGGCACGAGCGGGCGGTCCGCTCCGAGGTCTCCGGAGACGATCATCTGGCCGAGCTGTTGGACGAGTTGGCCGTGCAGGCCGCGGCCGCGGGAACCCGCGGCCCGCCTGCTCACGCGGCCCAACTCCGGGTCCGCGCCCTCCCACGCGGGGGCTCCGACGCGATCGACGCCGGAGGCCTCCGCGTAGGGATAGCGGTCGAGTTCGCCCGGGCCGGCGAGGCCGGAGTCTGCGGAGCGGGCGGCGGTCATCATGGTGTGCGCAAGGGTACTCACGCATCCTTTGTCGGCGTCGCCCCCAACTGCCTTGAGGTCTTTGGTGAAAAGCACACGAAAGGGTGATCGCTCACCCCGTCGCAATTGACGCCTTATCGGAAAGAAATGGGCGTTCCCCGATGAGTTGTGCGCATCGCGAGAACGCGTGTGCCGCTCATAGCGGTCATCGGCCCCTGCTCCGCAGGGTTGTGAGCAGATACGTGCAGAGCAGGACAGTGAGCGACAACATCAGCGCACCGCCCACGGGTTGAGTGATCATCCGTGCCCCGGCTGCCAGATATCGCTCACCTCCGAAGGGCCACTGCACCAGCACGAACTCACGTAGCCGCGTCGAAAACCCGGTCCCGGTCCGCACAGACGGTCCTTCCAGGACCTTGTGCACGAGGGGTACGACGACGACCGGTACGGTGAGAACGGCCGCCAATCCGGCGGTCGTCGACCGGAAGACGCCCGCGGCCAGCACACCCGCCCAGGCGCAGCCCACCATGAGGCCGATCCAACTGGCGCTCAGCGAAAGCCAGTCGGCGGGAACTCCGGCGACCTCCCGTCCGTAGACGATGTAGAGCAGTTCGGCGTCCACGCCTACTGTGAGGATGGCCAGGATCAGCGCGGTGGCGGCGGCGACGAGGAGTTTGGCGGCGAGCAGTCCCAGGCGGCGGGGGACGGTGCCGCGGTCCGCGGCCAGGGCGGGGTGGCGGAACTCGTCTCCGAAGGCGACGGCCCCGAGCAGCCCCGCGCCGACCGCTGCAGGCGGCAGCGGGAATTGCTGCGGCCACGCGGCGAGCAGGCGTGGCTGCGGCGCGTGTCCCACCCGTGCCAGGAGTACGGAGGTGACGGCAGAGATGGCGAGCACCGCTGCCGCGGTGAGGTAACCGGTGCCGACTCCTGCCGCGCGGCGCAGTTCATAGCGCAGGGGACGCAGCGGATTGCGGCCTTGGCGGAGGGTGATGGGGGGCGGGAGGGGGGACGGCTCGTCCACGTTCTCCGGCTCGGCGAGCCTCTCAGAGGCTTCGGCCTCCTGAGGATCAGTCGCGGGCCGCTGTTCGGTCGGGGGCCCCATGTCGCCGACTTCATCGGCCAGTTGATGTACGAGGATGCCGTGGCGGTACGCGGCTTCGCCGACGTCGGCACAGGTGCTGCCGTACACCGAGAGGCGGTTGCCGTCCTCTCGCACGACTTCGACGGAACGCCGTGCGGTGCGCGCCTCCTTGGTAAGGAGGGCGGCGAGCCGAGCGGCGTGGGGGCTGCGGACGGCGACGCGGGGCCGGAGCCGGGTGCGGGCGAAGTCCGCGACCTCCTGGTCGGCTACGAGCTTGCCCTCCTCGATCGTGACGACCTGGTCGGCGGTCCGAGCGGCCTCTTTCGGGTCGTCCGTGGTGAACAGCACGGTGCCGCCCCCGGCTGCGTACGCGCGCAGAACTCCGTGCAGCCAGCGGCTTTCACGGATCGAGAGACCGTCGGCAGGGGCATCGAGAACGAGCGTGTGCGGGTCCGCCAACAGCGCGCAGGCGAGGCCCAGACGACGGTCCATACCGTGCGAGAGCGTGCCGAGGCGTTCGTCGCGCAGGCTGACGAGGCCCACCACTTCGAGGACTTCGTCGGCGCGACGGACGGGCACGCCCACGGCGGCGCACAGCATGCGGAGTTGGCCGCGGACGGTGCGTCCCGGATGGCCGGGCACCTCGCCGAGGAGCACGCCCACTTCGCGTGCGGGATGGGGGATGCGGTGCAGCGGACGGCCTCTGAAGTGGGTGACTCCGCGGCCCTGTTGGAGTTCGAGCATGAGTCTCAGCACCGTTGTCTTGCCTGCGCCCGGCGCTCCGAGGAGCGCCGTGACGCGTCCCGCGTGCGCCTCGAACGACACGTCGTCGACGGCGGGCGGAAGCTCCTTGCGGGGGTTGCTGGTCAGTCCGATGGCCTGGATCACCCAACGCAAGATAGCGCTATATGTACGGTTTTTCGGGCATTCCGACTCCACTCCGGGACGCCCCTCGCACTGGGCGAGCCGAGTCCTGTGTCAGACCTCGGGGCGCAGCATCGGCGGATTGAGCAGCGTGGCGCCGCCCGCACGGAAGAGCTGGGCGGGGCGGCCGCCCTGCCGGGTGGTCGTACCGCCGGTGGGGACAAGGAAGCCTGGAGTGCCGGTCACTTTGCGGTGGAAGTTACGAGGGTCGAGCACAACTCCCCACACCGCCTCGTAGACACGACGCAGCTCGCCGACGGTGAACTCGGTCGGGCAGAAGGCAGTGGCCAGCGATGAGTACTCGATCTTGGAGCGGGCGCGCTCCACCCCGTCGGCCAGGATCTGCGCGTGGTCGAAGGCGAGCGGTGCCGCCTGTTCGCCGTCGCGGCCGTACCCGCCCCGCTGGAGCAGTTCCTCGACGGGGGCCCAGCGCGCGCTGTTCGCGTCGCCGCCCGCCCTGGGCGCGGGCAGATCGGGGGCGAGCGCGAGATGGGCGACGCTGACGACCCTCATCCTCGGATCGCGCTTGGGGTCGCCGTAGGTGGCGAGCTGCTCCAGGTGCGCGCCGTTGTCCTGCGCGGGGGCGTCCGGGTCGTGGGCGCACAGCCCGGTCTCCTCGACCAGTTCCCGCGCGGCGGCCTGCGCCAGGTCCTCGTCGGGCCGCACAAAGCCGCCGGGCAGCGCCCACCGCCCCTGGAACGGGGGCTCGCCCCTCCGTACCGCCAACGCGCACAGGGCATCGCGACGCACGGTCAATACGACCAGGTCAACGGTGACGGCAAAGGGCGGGAAGGCTGACGGGTCGTAGGGCATGCCGCGATCATAGTCGTCTGCCTGACGATAAGCACTCCTTTCCCCGGTCACTGGGACGGTTGATCCAATCCGCCCCGGTACGGATGTCATGCGAGGCCGTCGGCGCTTGATCCCATCGGGTCCAACGGACTCGCACCCCCAGCTACAGCCCGCCGGCCGCCTCCTCGACCATGGCGAGACCGAGCCTGCTGACGCGTACGGAGAAGTACCGCTCCCTCACCCTCATGTGTCGCTCCTTGTATCACGACGCCCGACCCTTCGCCGGGACCGAGAAGCGCTGCTCGTGCTGTCGCCGACCCGGCCGGGTCCTTCTGTCGCGCTGGGACTCTCGGCGGCGGGCCGGGGGCGGCGCGTGCCTCCCGGCCCGGTGGAGCGTCGGCTCGGATGGCTGCCGGGGCTGCCCGTGGACCGCGTCCTGCGTCGGCGGCGGAACGCCGTCCGTGTCGGGGTGCGGCCGGACGGCCCGTCGGCTCCGGCCCGCGGCGCCGAGGAAACGCTCGCCTCGGACCCCGCCGCCGCTCCGCTGCGATCAGTGCGCTCCTTCCGAAGGCACCGGCGGATCGACTCGGGATCCAGCCCCTCGTTGCACGCCTGGTGCAGCAGGCGTGCGAAGAGATACCCGGGGTCCGCGCCGAGCGCCATGGCGAGGGCTTCGCGGGCCTCCAGCTCATCGCCGGAGGACCAGGCGACCCATCCCGCGAGGGTCAGCGGCGCAGCGGCGTGCTCCCCGTACGCTCCGACACAGCGGCGGGCCAGGGCACGCCACAGGCGCAACGCCGGACCCGCCTCGTCGCCCTCCATCCACTCCGCCGCCCTGTCGCGCGTCGTGCGGTCCTGGAGACCGAGGATCAGGGTGGCGGCCTCGTCGTGGGCCAGTAGCTCGTCATCGCGGAGATCCACCGGAAGCGTGCCGGACAAGGGCGGGGCATCGGCGAACCGGCGCATCACCCGGTCAGCCAGTTCCAGGGTCTGGGCCGCCACGTCCGCACGGCTCTCGTCGTCCAGGATCCTGGGGATGAGAGCCATGCTCACGGCGTTCAGCGCGGACTCCTGCTCCAGCGCCGCCGCGGTCTCCCAGGGGCTGAGCCTAGACCTCAGCCCCCTTAGGGTGCCCCGCACTTGGAGGCCGGCGTAAGTCGCCGCGGCGGCCAGGACCGAGGTGCCGGGCAGGCCCATGGGCGTACCGCCGGAAGGACAGCACTCCTCACTGGGACAGCAGTACGACCAGAAGCGGTTGTCCGTGATGCACAGTGCCTCGACCACGGGGACGTCGAGAACGCCGCACGCCGTGCGCAGCAACTGCGCCAGCGGGCGCAGCCGTTCCATGACCTCCCACCCGGACTCGTTGTCCCTGGGGTCCTGACAGAGGAAGGCGACCATGCTCTCGACCGGTGCGCCCCTGCGTTCGCTTCCCTTGACCAAGCCCTGCGCCAACTGCTCGGCCACGGCCGGCCAATCGTCCGCGTTGCCGGGGATACCGAGCCGTGCTCGCCCGCCGAACCGGCCCCGCCCGTCCCGGTCGTGCAGGGCGACGAGCACGATGCTGTCCTCGGGCCGGTACCCGAGCAAGTACGGCAATGCGTCGGCCAGTTCGGCCGGAGTGCGGAGCGTGACCTGGTGCTCGGCGCACGGGACACCGTCCGCACCGCGCCCCGCACCGTCGGCACCTCCAACCGCGCGGTCTTCCCCATGGCCATCGCACCCGCTCCCTTCCCCACGCCCGTCGTGCCCGCTGATGTCACCGTTGCCGGAAGTCCCGGCCGCTTCGCTGTGATTCGTCATGTGGCGACCATCCCGCGGATCCCGGAATTCCGCTTTACCCTGTGGATAACCATGATCATGACCGTGTCAGAAGTTGTCCACAGCGCGGCGGACGCATTCGCGCGATGTCCGACCCATCGGGTTGCATGGGGCCATGACCAACGAAGAGCTGCGTACCGCGGCCGATACCGTCCTCGCCCGCCTCGTCGGCGCCCGGGCGGGCGCGGCCCGGCTGCGCGAGGACCAGTGGCGAGCTATCGAAGCACTCGTCGCCGACAAGCGCAGAGCCCTGGTCGTGCAGCGCACCGGCTGGGGCAAGTCCGCGGTGTACTTCGTCGCGACCGCGTTGCTGCGCGAGCAGGGCGCAGGCCCCACGGTCATTGTCTCCCCGCTCCTCGCGCTCATGCGCAACCAGGTCGAGGCGGCCGCACGCGCCGGGATCCAGGCGCGGACCATCAACTCGTCCAACACGGAAGAGTGGGACACGATCCAGCACGAGGTGGCCGCGGGTGAGATCGATGTGCTCCTGGTGAGCCCGGAGCGCCTCAACAACCCCGACTTCCGCGACCAGGTACTGCCGAAGCTGGCCGCGGCGACCGGTCTCCTCGTGGTCGACGAAGCGCACTGCATCTCAGACTGGGGCCACGACTTCCGGCCGGACTACCGCAGGCTGCGCACCATGCTCGCCGATCTCCCGCCCGGCGTACCGGTCCTGGCCACCACCGCGACGGCCAACGCGCGCGTGACGGCCGATGTGGCGGAGCAGCTGGGCACCGGTGGCAGCACGGACGCGCTCGTCCTGCGCGGCCCACTGGACCGAGAGAGCCTGAGCCTCGGCGTGCTGCGGCTGCCGGACGCCGCTCACCGGATGGCCTGGCTCGCCGAGCACCTCGGCGAACTGGCCGGCTCCGGAATCATCTATACACTCACGGTGGCCGCGGCCGAGGAGGTCACCGCGTTCCTGCGGCAGTGCGGGCACCCGGTGGCGTCGTACACCGGGAAGACGGAGAACGCGGACCGGCAGCAGGCCGAGGAGGATCTGCTCGCCAATCGTGTGAAGGCCCTGGTCGCCACATCGGCGCTGGGCATGGGCTTCGACAAGCCCGACCTGGGCTTCGTGGTGCACCTGGGGTCGCCGTCGTCTCCGATCGCGTACTACCAGCAGGTGGGACGGGCGGGGCGCGGAGTGGACCATGCCGAGGTGCTGCTTCTGCCGGGCAAGGAGGACGAGGCGATCTGGCAGTACTTCGCCTCGATCGCCTTCCCTCCGGAGGAGCAGGTACGGCGCACACTGGATGCCCTCGCGCAGGCGGGCCGGCCGCTCTCGCTGCCCGCGCTCGAACCGCTGGTGGAGCTGCGCCGGTCCCGGCTGGAGACGATGCTCAAGGTCCTGGACGTGGACGGGGCGGTACGGCGGGTCAAGGGCGGCTGGATCTCCACAGGCGCCGCGTGGGCGTACGACAGCGAGCGCTATGCCTGGGTCGCCAAGCAGCGGGCTACCGAGCAGCAGGCGATGCGTGACTACGTGACGACGACCGGCTGCCGGATGGAGTTCCTGCGGCGGCAGTTGGACGATGAGGGGGCCGCCCCGTGCGGCCGCTGTGACAACTGTGCCGGTCCGCGGTTCGCCGACACGGTCTCCCCCGCCGCGCTGGACTCGGCGCGCGGTGAGCTCGGCCGCGCGGGTATCGAGGTAGAGCCCCGGAAGATGTGGCCGACGGGCCTGCCCTCGATCGGTGTCGACCTGAAGGGACGTATCCCGGCCGGCGAACAGGCCGCGACCGGGCGGGCGCTGGGACGGCTCTCGGACATCGGCTGGGGCAACCGGCTGCGGCCGATACTGGCCCCTCAGACACCGGACGGACCCGTTCCGGACGATGTGGCGAAGGCCGTGATCGGAGTGCTGGTCGACTGGGCGAAGGGGCCAGGTGGCTGGGCCTCAGGGAGCCCCGACGCGCAGCCGCGCCCGGTCGGCGTCGTCACCATGGCCTCGCACAGCCGACCGCGGCTGATCCAGTCGCTCGGGGCGCAGGTCGCCGAGATTGGACGTCTGCCACTGCTGGGTTCCCTGGAGTACGCCGCTGGAGCCGAGGCGGCGCAGGCTTCCAGGAGCAACAGCGCGCAGCGGCTCAAGGCGCTCGACGGGGCGCTGGCCGTGCCACCCGGCCTGGCCAGCGCCCTCGCGGGGGCCCAAGGTCCCGTGCTGCTCGTGGACGATCTGACCGAGACCGGCTGGACCCTCGCCGTTGCCGCGCGCATGCTTCGGAGAACCGGTGCGCAGGGAGTGTTGCCGCTGGTGCTCGCCGTGCAGGCGTGACTCACGCGTCGCCATGGAGGGCACTGTGCGGGGATATATGAGACGCATCGCCAGATAACAGTCAGTGGGCCTGATTGCTCGTTGCCGCAATCAAGTTCGACAGGAAGAATTGGGGTCGCGCCCCCGCATGGCCTGCCCGAAGCCCGGTAGGGCTGTGCCGCGGTGCGCTCCCCCGCCCGACCCTCGCCCGCAGTATGGGCGCGTAGCCGAAGGGAGGACCGTGACCTTCGGATTCGCTCCGTCCCCGGCGGCATCGATGCCGACGTCCGCCGCGTCCGCCAACTCACTGGCCCGGATGCTCGAACCCGCTGAGTGGGCCGCCGCGGGGATTCCGCTGCTGCGCAATCCCCGGGAGGTCGTCAATGGGCTGCACTCCCGGCATCGGCCCCGGCCCACGACCGCCATCGTGGCCGTCCTCGATCCGGAGGAACGGCTGCAGGCGAGCGCCTCGTTCACCCGGCGTCCGGCTCCGGCGGACGGCTGGATGTTCCGTAACGCGCTGCTCGCGCAGCTGCGCCGGGTCATCCCGCATGACCTGCGGCGCCGCACCCCGGTGCGTACGGCCGTGCTGCTCTACTGCCGTGAGGGCGACGCGCGCTGGACGGAGGAGGACGGGGCCTGGATGTGGGGATTGCGGGACGCATGCACGTTGCATGGACTGCGCTGTGGGGCGTACATCACGCTGACCAGTGACGGCTGGCAGGTCCTGGGCGAGGGGCGCGGCGGCCGTCACCCCAACGCGGACTCGGTGCCGGAGTCCTTCGAATCCTTCGCCACGGCAGAGGCACCCCAACCGCGCGCCGGGGGCGCCGCCTCGGACGTACTGCGCCGCGCGGCGGCCCGCTGAGCCGACGAAGGCGGCCCGCCACTGCAGTCGCGGGCGCCCGCCACGCGCGCGTGGCGCCCGGCCCCGACGACGTACCGACGCACGACAAGCCTGGACGGCAACCCACGTGAAGCCAGGCACGCCGACCCGGGCCGCGCCGGTACGTCCCCCCGTACCGGCATACGCCGAACCATCCGCCGTGCACATGCCGCCGTGGCGGCACCCACCCCCTCAAGGAAGGCGGGTCCTCAGACCCCCGCCCCCAGCACCGAGTTGATCTTCTGCGGGTCGCCGCAGACGATCAGCAGGGTGCCGGTTCGGCCCAGGGCCAGCGGCAGGGCCGTGGCGGCGGCAGCGTCGGGACCGCCGTTGACGGCGACGACGACCACGGGACGGGACGCGACACGACCGGCGACGGAGGCGTCGGCGTAGAAGACGTCGTCGCCCGCGTCGTGCTGGGCCCAGTACGCGGCCTCGCCGAAGGACAACTCGTGCGCGGCCCACGGATGCGGCTCGCCGGTGGTGATCACCAGCACCTCACCGGGGGCACGGCCCGTGTCGAGAAGCAGGTCGACCGCTTCCTCGGCGGCGTCCAGCGCCCCCTCGGCCGAGGCCGGGATCAGCTGGATCTGCGGAGTGGAGGAAGCGGCGGGGGCGGCCGGAGCGGGCGGCTCCGGCTTGGCCACAGGCGTGTCGCGCGGCGCACGTTGCGCCGGCGGCATCGGCCGGACGGCACCCGGACGACCGGGCCGCGGCGGGGCCGCGGGACGGGGGCCGGGTACGGGGCGGGGGGTCGGCGCGGTGCGGCCGTTGGCCGGAGTGGCGCGGGGACCCTGGGCACTCTCGTGAATCTGAGGCTCCTCGGGAATGAGAGGCATGAGCTGATTTTTATCAAACGCCGGTGCGACTCGCCTCGGCGGGTGGCACATGAGAGCGAGCGGAACCGTCAGAAATCGAGGCCGAGCTGACCTTCGATCTCCGGAACGCTTCCGTCCGCCCAGCTACGGACCTTCTTGAGGTGCCGCCACTGGGGCAGCGCATCAAGATACGCCCACGACAACCGGTGGTACGGGGTGGGGCCCCGCAACTCCAGCGCGGCCTTGTGCACGGGTGACGGGTACCCGGCGTTGGTCGCAAAACCGAAGTCTGCATGTTCGATGCCCAGTTCGGCCATCAGTTTGTCACGCTCGACCTTGGCGATCACCGAGGCCGCCGCGACGGCCACGCATGTCTGGTCGCCCTTGATGACCGGACGGACCCGCCATGGAGTGCCGAGATAGTCGTGCTTTCCGTCGAGGATGATCGCGTCGGGGCGAACCGGCAGGGCATCCAGGGCGCGTACGGCGGCCAGCCGCAGCGCGGCCGTCATCCCCAGGTCGTCGATCTCCTCCGGAGAGGCATGTCCCAGGGCGTACGACGTCACCCACTTCGTCAACTCCTCGGCCATCTCGGTACGTCGCTTGACGGTGAGGAGCTTGGAATCGGTGAGGCCTTCGGGCGGGCGGCGCAGGCCCGTGACCGCCGCGCAGACGATGACCGGGCCTGCCCACGCGCCGCGCCCCACCTCGTCGACACCGGCAATGACCTTCGCTCCGGTGGTGGCGCGCAAGGAGCGCTCGACGGTGTGAGTGGGTGCTTCGTACGCCATGGCGGCACCAGAGTACGCCGCCCGGAAGCCCATGCGACACCCAGGTTTCTCCGGGCAACCAGTAGGGGCTTCAGACGCCGCTCGAAAGCGGCGCCCGCATCACGTCATGCCCCGCTCGGCCGCAGCAGCGGAACCATCAACTGGTCGACCATCGTTTCCAGTTCCTGCTCGTTCCATTCACAGGCGCACACCTTCGAGCGGTACAGCATCATCGCGGGCATGGCGTCGAAGACGCACCCGTTCGCGGCATCGGGCCGCACCTCTCCTCGCGCGATCCCACGACGAATGATCTCCTCTACGAGCCGCGCACCCGGCTCCACGACGCGTTCGAGGATCACGGTGTGGAAGCGCTCGGCCGTACCGAAGTCGCACTCGTAAAGCACCGAGCGCAGCGCGTATCCGGGGCGCGAGAACATCGCCTCGCGCATCCGGCAGCAGAGATCCAGGAGTTCTTCACGCACGCTGCCGAGGTCGGGCGCGTTCTCCAGCTCCGGCAGCCCGGACCGGAGCGCGTCCACGACGAGATCCTCCTTGGACGGCCAGCGACGGTAGACGGCGGCCTTGCCTGTCTGGGCGCCCGCGGCGACGCCCTCCATCGTGAGGCCGTTCCAGCCGACCGTACTGAGCTGATCGAGCGCGGCCTCGAGGATCGCGCGTTCGAGTACGGCGCCGCGCCGACGCAGGGAGGCCGGCTGAGCGGGGGCGGCCGTCAAGCGCGAAGTAGCCATCTGAGTGTCTCCGTTGTGCAGGGGGAGTGGGGATCTTCGGGAAAAGCGAGCGGACCGGTGACACGCCACGAAAGCGATTCAGTGAACGCTTGCGTTCACTGACGGGGACTCACTAACGTTGACGCGACAGTGAACGCCAGCGTTCACTAACGTACTTGTGGGGGACCCAATAGTGACAACCTCTCAGTTATCTCAAGACCAGAAGCCAGGGGCGGCCCGCCGGGAGGGGCGTCCCGGCATCGCGCTCACCGTCATCGCGGCCTGCCAACTCATGGTGGTACTCGATGCGACGATTGTGAACATCGCACTCCCGCACATTCAAGACGCGCTCCAGTTCTCCACGACCGATCTCACATGGGTCGTCAGCGCGTACACGCTCACCTTCGGCGGTCTGCTGCTGCTCGGCGGCAGGGCCGGCGACATCCTCGGCCGGCGCCGGGTCTTCATGACCGGCATCCTGCTCTTCACACTTGCCTCGTTGCTCGGCGGTTTCGCCCAGGAACCCTGGCAGTTGCTGGCCGCACGCGCTCTCCAGGGCGTCGGTGGCGCGATCGCGTCGCCCACCTCGCTGGCGCTCATCACCACGACCTTCCCCGAAGGTCCCGAACGCAACAGGGCGTTCGGGGTCTTCGCCGCGGTCTCGGCCGGCGGCGGCGCGATCGGTCTGCTGGCCGGCGGCATGCTCACCGAGTGGCTCGACTGGCGCTGGGTGCTCTTCGTCAACGTACCCATCGGCCTGCTGATCGCGTTCCTCACGCCGCTCTACATCAGCGAGTCCGAACGGCATCCGGGGCGCTTCGACATCGCGGGCGCGCTGACCTCGACGGTCGGCATGGCGTCCCTCGTCTACGGCTTTATCCGGGCCTCGGAGGAAGGTTGGCGCGACAACCTCACCCTCGGGTCCTTCGGGGCGGCGGCGGTCCTGCTACTGGCCTTCGGGCTGATCGAGTCCCGGGCCAAGGAACCGATCACCCCGCTGCGCATGTTCGCCGACCGCAACCGCTCGGGCACGTATGTGATCATGCTGAGCCTGGCCGCGGCGATGTTCGGCATGTTCTTCTTCATCGTGCTGTTCGTGCAGAACGTGCTGGACTACACGCCGATCGAGGCGGGCCTTGCCTTCCTCCCGGTTACGGTCGCGATCGCGTTCGGTGCGGGCCTGTCGCAGCGGCTCCTGCCCGTGCTCGGCCCCAAGCCGTTCATGGTCGTCGGCTCGGTGCTCTCCGTGATCGGTCTCGGCTGGCAGACCTTCATCAGCCCGGACAGCTCGTACGCCGGCGGGGTGCTGGGTCCGATGGTGGTATTCGGCTTCGGCATGGGGCTGAACTTCGTGACGCTGACGCTCACCGCGGTCTCCGGTGTGGCCCAGCACGAGGCGGGCGCTGCGTCCGGGCTGCTCAACGCCACGCAGCAGGTGGGCGGTTCGCTCGGGCTTTCCATCCTGACCACGGTCTTCGGTACGGCGAGCCGTGACGAGGCGGAGAAACAGCTGCCCGCGTTCATGGCGAACGCCTCTCCGGAGCAGAAGGCGGAGTTCGCGCAGACGCAGCAACTGCCCGCTCCCTGGGGTAATGAAGTGCTGGCCCAAGGCATATCCACCGCCTTCATCCCGGCCGCAGCGATGGCCGTACTGGCCCTGGCCGTCGCCGCGTTGGTGATCCGGGTCCGCAAGAGCGACCTCGACGCCCTGTCGGGCACCGCGGGGCCCGCCGGGGGCTGACA
>NZ_BAAGPS010000023.1:0-83956 GCF_054783935.1 Streptomyces pseudoechinosporeus | reverse complement strand
GTTCCCGTGCCTCAGCGGTACTGGAACTCGTCACGGAGCCGAAGGCACTCGCTCCAGTCCGCCTCGGCCGACAGCGGCCGGTCCTCGATGATCTCGCGGGCCCGGTACTCGCCCCAACTGGTGGCGTACCAGGGCTTGTTCTCCTTCTTCAGTTCCCTCGCGATGGGCTCAAGCGCGCAGGAGCGCAGCGGCTCCTCCAGCTTGTCGAGGGCCGGTACGGCGTCCGCGGACAGGCCACGCGCGTAGTCGACGTCGAACTTGCCCTCGCCATCCTTGCTCGTGGCCTCGTACCGCTCGACGTTGCGCTCGGCGACCAGGCCGTCCGGCGAGACGAGCCCGAAGGCGAGCACACCCGCGGCGGCACTGGCCATCACGGCACGCGGCAGCCAGCGGGCTCCCCATACGCCGGCCGCCATGATGAGCACGATGACCAGGCCGAGCCAGAGCTCCACGGCCACCACCGAGATCCTCAGTCGCGTCAGTCCATACGCCTCCACGTACATGTCCATACGTCGCACCGCCGATGCCACGACAACGAGCGTGAGAACACAGAGAGTTCCCAGCACGGCGCGCACCAGCGTCCAGTCGCGCGCACCGTCGCGCGGGGCCCAGCGCAGGGCGAAGACGATGACAAGCAGGGTGAGCAGCGTGACCAGGAGCAGCTGCCAGAAGCCCTGGCGTGCGTACTCTGCGTAACTCTGGCCGGTCTTCTCCAGCACGGTGTCGTACCCGCCGAACAGGACGGCGAGTTGGACGGCGTTGAAGGCCGCGAAGAGCACGATGAGCACGATCAGGGGCAGCGCCCACTCGAGACGGCCACGCTCCCGGCCCGGCGGCACCTCGATACGGTCCCACTGAACGGGCGAAGCGGCTGTGTGTGCTGCCGCCAGCGCGCCGACCAGACCGAGCACCAGCAGGACGATGTGCCAGGGGCCGCCGGAGACGGAGGCGTCCGGCATGAGGCCACCGAGCAGATCCGCGAAGGCCGCGTCGGCTCCCGCGAACAGCGCCCCGAAGACCAGCAGCAGAACCGCGGCCACCGCGAGCGCGCGCAGCACCGGGCCCAGGTTGCCGCGGGCGCCGCCGAACCGTTCCCGCAGGCCTCGCCAGCCCCAGACGGGTCCGGTGAGAACCGAGGTGTACAGGCCGATCGGGCCGAACAGCAATCCGGTCCAGGTACGGCCGCCGTGCAGCGCGAGCGAGCCCGCGGCCAGGGCGGTCACCACGGCGAGGAACGTCGGCCAGTCGGCATCGCGCAGCGCCGGCACGGTCAGCAGGGCGAGGCCGCCGACGCCCCACACCAGCGTCCAACGCCGCGGACCGCGGCCGGCCGCCTGGGCGGCGAAGTACGCGGCGAACGCGGCCGGAATCGCCACCAGCAGGAGGTTGAGGGCCAGTCCGTCGGCGAGCAGGAGCATGCTCAATACGCCGGTGGCGAGGCTGGCCCAGAGGGTGGCGGGGCGGACGGGGGCCGGGGGCTCCGTCTGCAGGTCGGGAGACCACCAAGGGGACTCGGCGAGCGGGTAACCCCAGTCGGCGTCCTCTCCGTCCGAGTCGTCCCCGTCGGCGTCGCTCGCCGAGGAGGCGTCGCCGGAGTACGAAGCGGGGACGGCATCCTCGGGCTCATCGGCATCGACGGCGGGCTTCTTGGTCAAGGCGGCGGTACGCCCACTGCCAGCGCCTCCCCCTCCTCCGGAGCCCTCTCCAGCGCTCCCCTCGGCACCCTCTCCATCCCCCTCTCCCGGCCTTCTCGGCTCGGCCTCGGACGGCGTGTCTGACACGGGACCCCCTCCCGACCGGTCCACGGGCGGCTCGCAGCACGTGGCTGCGGCGGAAGCCCAGGGAACCGATGTCTCGTCGGCGCACGCCCGAGATGATCAACGAGCGGCGTGGCGGACAGGGTATCCGCGGGTAAGCCGACGCAGCGGGCCACGGTGGCTCTGTGTCAGGTCTGTGACAGTTGCGGAGGCTTGCGCCAGGAGGAAACGGGCCCGCACTCACACGGGAGGTGGCACGGCAACCCTTCGGCCGCGCCCGACTCGGCAGCCGTTCGGGGCCTACGCCCCGTCCTCCACCGATATCCAGCCCGGCAGGGCCTCGGTCCGTTCCGCCCACTCCACAGGAGGCGCGCCCGCCTTCCCGGCGGCCAGCACACCACCCACGATGGCGCAGTTCGTGTCCACGTCCCCGCCCACCTGGGCGGTCGTCCAGAAGGCCCGCTCATAGTCGCCGAGCGAACGTGCGGCCGACCAGAGCGCGAACGGCACGGTGTCGTGCGCGCTCGTACGCCGCCCGCAGCCGAGCACCGCAGCGACCGTCGACGCGTCGTCGTAGTCGAGCATGTCCCGGGCACGCCGCAGCCCGGCCTCCACAGCGCTGCGCGGCACAAGGGCTATGACGCCGTCGAGCAGTGCCCCGGCGCTGGGCGGACCGCCCGGGGCGGCGGCCAGCGCAGCCGCAGCAGCCACGGCCATGGCGCCGACCACGGCCTCGCGGTGCTGATGCGTGGGGTACGCCGAAATCTCGGCCTGGTGCGTCGCCTGCTCCGGATCGTCCCCGTACCAGGCACCCAGGGGTGCGATGCGCATCGCGGCGCCGTTCCCCCACGAACCCTGTCCGTTGAAGAGAGCGGAGGCCAGCTCGCGCCAGTCGCCGCCCTCCCGGATCAGCCGCAGCAGACGGTTGACCGCGGGCCCGTAGCCCCGGTCGAAGTCGTGGTGCTCCGCGAAGGAGCGGGCCAGCTCGTCCTGGTCGATACGACGGTGGGCGGCCAGAACTGCCACTACGGAGCAGGCCATTTCGGTGTCGTCGGTCCACTGCCAGGGGCCGGACGGCAGGGCACGGCGCTTGAGCAGCGGGTAGTTCTCGGGAACGAAGAACTGCGAGCCCAGCGCGTCCCCCACCGCGAGTCCGCGCAGGCTGGCCAGGGTGCGGGCCATGCGCCCGTCGGGAGAGGAGTCAGCGGTCATCGCCCTGCCACTTCTATCCGGTGACTCCGTACGGTTTCGGATCACGCCAGCGGTCGAACGGCCGGTCAAGTGTGTACCTGCCGTCCTCCCCGAGAACGAGCATCCGCATCTCCCCGTTCCCGGGATTGACCAGGCACTCGAACTCCGCCACCGACCAGTGGAACCAGCGCATGCAGAACAGCCGCATGGCCAGTCCGTGGGTCACCAGGAGCACGTTCGGAGGGTGATCGGGCGCCTCGAAGCTGCGGAACAGGCTCTCCAGAAAGCCGCCGACCCGGTCGTACACATCGGCGCCGGACTCCCCCTGCGCGAAGCGGTAGAAGAAGTGCCCGTACGCGTCGCGATACGCCTTCTGGAGGCGTACGTCCTCCCGGTCCTGCCAGTTGCCCCAGTCCTGCTCGCGCAGCCGCGGCTCCTCGCGTACGCGCACCAGTTCAGGGTCGAGATGGAAGGCTCGGAACGTCTCGTGCGTACGGCGGTACGGAGAGACGTAAACGCTTACGCGCTCATGTCCGAACACCTCCCGCAGCCGCTTGCCCGTCTCTTCCGCCTGTCGCCACCCCGTCTCGGTGAGGGCCAGTGCGTGGTCGGGTTCGCGTTCGTACACGGTGTCATCGGCATTGCCCGCCGACTCGCCGTGCCGGACAAGAACGATGCGCCGTGGTCGTGCCATGCCAAAACCCTAGATCGGATCGCGGCTGATCGAGCACTCGTACGGGTCCCATACGGCGGAGGTCACACAACTGTGACCGCTTCAGACCGTCCAGCCCGGTTCCAGTTCCACGATGGCGCCCGCGAGGGCTGCCACGTCCGCCTCGATCTGGGCCCGCAGGGCGAGCCGTTCGACGCGCTCGGCACGGTACTTGCCGTGCTCGGCGGCCGACTTCCACATCGACAGCACCAGGAACTCATGACCGGGTGCCTCACCGAACAGCCCGCGCACCATGCCGGGGGATCCGGCCATCGCCGGGTTCCACACCTTCTCCTGCATCAACGCGAAGTGCTCGGCCCTCTCCTCGTGGACGCGACAGTGCGCCACCCGTACAAGGTCGGCGTCCGTGAAGCGCGGCTCGAAGCCGGTCTTCACATCGAATCGGTGATCGAAGAGTTTGATATGTGGATCCTTGAAGGTGCCGGACTGCGCGGCGGCCAGCCGGTCATGGGAGCGGGCCATGAAGGAGTCGTAGAACGCACGGCTCTCCCAGAAGGCGAAGACATGGGCCACTCCGGGTCGCCCCCGGCTCCAGCCCCCGCCCTGCCCCCGGAACCCCGGCTCCCCCAGAAGCCCCGCCCATTTCCGCTGCCCCCGTTCAAAACCGCGGCGGTCCACCACGGTGCAGCGAATCCACTTGACCAGCACCGCGCCATCGTAAGGCCACAGAACGTGGCCTCGGTCACGCTCTGGCGGAGTACATCCGCGCGAGCGCCCCCAGGTGCGTGACACGATGGACAACACGCCTCAACTGCCCGCCAGTTGGAGCGACTGTCACAGGGGACCAGGAGGGGAGATCTGGTGAACGGCCTCAACAAGGGCATCAGCAAGGTCGAGGTCGCGGTGAAGTGGGACCCGAGTCCCTCCGGTGAGCCACCCACCGATCTCGACATCGTCGCCGCGACCTACTTGGCGACCGACACACACGAAAACCCCGACTACGTAGTGCACTTCGACAGCCGATCCCCGGACGGCACCATCACCCTCAACCGGGACAGCAAGGACGGCAAGGGCTTCGGCTGGGACGAGGTGATGACCCTGGAGCTCACCCGTCTCGACAAGCGGTATGCGCGCGTTGTCGTCGGCGTCTGCATCCAGCAACGCTCCGGACGCAAGGCCTTCGTCGGATGCCACAACCCCTCGCTGCGCATCAGCGAGGGCTATACCGTCCTGTTCGAGGACGACTTCGGCGGCGTACTGGGAGCGACGTCCGCGACAGTCGCCGAGTTCGTACGCGACGACTCCGGAGAGTGGGATTTCCACCCCGGCGTCCGAGGCTTCGACACGGACCCGGCAACCTTCGCCAGGACCATGGGCAGCCGCCACGAATCCTGACCGCTCAAGCCGAAGGGGCGGTACGGCCGGTGGCCGTACCGCCCCTCACGGCGTGTGGATCAGCTGCAGCCGCTGGTGGAGCCGCAGCCCTCGCAGATGTAGCAGGACCCGGCCCGCTGCATCTTCGTACCGCAGGAGAAGCACAGCGGGGCGTCCGCCTGGATGCCCAGCTGCATCTCCACCAACTCGGCGCTGGTGTGCGCCTGCTGCGGGGCAGGCTTGGCCGCCTCGGCCTCCGCCCTCGGGGATGCGACGGCCTTCAGTTCCTGCGCGCGGGGCGCGGACTGGGCGAGACCCTCGACGTCGAGCTCGTCGTCGGTCGGCTCGTACGAACCGGTCTCCAGATGACGCTGACGCTCCGGGGCGGAGTGGATGCCGAGCGCGGAACGCGTCTCGAAGGGCAGGAAGTCGAGCGCCAGGCGGCGGAAGATGTAGTCGACGATCGACTGCGCCATCCGCACGTCCGGGTCGTCCGTCATACCGGCCGGCTCGAAACGCATGTTGGTGAACTTCGAAACGTACGTCTCCAGGGGCACGCCGTACTGCAGGCCTACCGAGACGGCGATCGAGAAGGCGTCCATCATGCCCGCGAGGGTGGAGCCCTGCTTCGACATCTTCAGGAAGACCTCACCGAGACCGTCGTCCGGGTAGGAGTTCGCGGTCATGTAGCCCTCGGCGCCGCCCACCGTGAAGGAGGTGGTGATGCCGGGACGGCCCTTGGGGAGGCGCTTACGGACCGGGCGGTACTCGACGATCTTCTCGACCGTCTCCCGGATGGTCTCCTCCGCCCGCTCGGCGGCCGCGGTGGCCTCAGGACTCTGGTTGCCCTTGTTCTTGGCGGAGAGGGGCTGGCCGACCTTGCAGTTGTCGCGGTAGATCGCGAGCGCCTTGACGCCCATCTTCCACGCCTCGAAGTAGACCTCCTCGACGTCCTCGACGGTCGCCGACTCCGGCAGATTGACCGTCTTGGAGAGCGCGCCGGAGATCCAGGGCTGGATCGCGGCCATCATGCGGACGTGGCCCATCGCGGAGATGGAGCGCTCGCCCATGGCGCAGTCGAAGACCTCGTAGTGCTCGTGCCTGAGGCCGGGGGCGTCGATCACATTGCCGTGCTCCGCGATGTGATCGACGATCGCCTCGACCTGCTCCTCCTGGTAGCCGAGGCGCCGCAGGGCCTGCGGCACGGTGCCGTTGACGATCTGCATCGAGCCGCCACCGACCAGCTTCTTGAACTTGACCAGCGCGAGGTCGGGCTCGAGGCCGGTGGTGTCGCAGGACATCGCCAGACCGATCGTGCCGGTCGGGGCGATGACGGACGCCTGGGAGTTGCGGAAGCCGTTCTTCGCACCGAGACGGACCACGTCCTGCCAGGCCTCCGTGGCGGCGGCCCAGATCGGGGTGTCCAGGTCGTCCACGCGGAGGGCCACGGCGTTGGCGTCGGCGTGCTGCTTCATGACGCGCTGGTGCGGCTGCGCGTTGCGGGCGTACCCGTCGTACGGGCCGACAACCGCGGCGAGTTCCGCGGAGCGCTTGTACGACGTGCCCGTCATCAGGGAGGTGATGGCGCCGGCGAGGGACCGGCCGCCGTCGGAGTCGTACGCGTGGCCCGTGGCCATCAGGAGGGCGCCGAGGTTGGCGTATCCGATGCCCAGCTGACGGTAGGCGCGGGTGTTCTCGGCGATCTTCTGGGTCGGGAAGTCCGCGAAGCAGATGGAGATGTCCATCGCCGTGATGACGAGCTCGACGACCTTCGAGAAGCGCTCGACGTCGAAGGCCTGGTTGCCCAAGCCGTCGTCCTTCAGGAACTTCATCAGGTTCAGCGAGGCGAGGTTGCAGGACGTGTTGTCCAGGTGCATGTACTCGCTGCACGGGTTCGAGCCGTTGATACGGCCGGACTCCGGGCACGTGTGCCAGTGGTTGATGGTGTCGTCGTACTGGATGCCCGGGTCGGCGCAGGCCCAGGCGGCCTCGGCCATCTTGCGGAAGAGCTCCTTGGCGTCGACCTCCTCGATGACCTCGCCGGTCATCCGCGCGCGCAGGCCGAACTTCTCGCCGTTCTCGACCGCTTTCATGAAGTCGTCGTTCACGCGGACCGAGTTGTTGGCGTTCTGGTACTGGACGGATGTGATGTCGTCGCCGCCCAGGTCCATGTCGAAGCCCGCGTCACGCAGGGCGCGGATCTTCTCCTCTTCCTTGACCTTGGTCTGGATGAAGTCCTCGATGTCGGGGTGGTCGACATCGAGGATGACCATCTTGGCGGCGCGGCGGGTGGCACCGCCCGACTTGATCGTTCCTGCCGAGGCATCGGCACCGCGCATGAAGGAGACCGGACCGGAGGCGTTGCCCCCGGAGGACAGCAGTTCCTTGGACGAACGGATCCGGGAGAGGTTCAGGCCGGCCCCCGAGCCGCCCTTGAAGATCATGCCCTCTTCCTTGTACCAGTCGAGGATCGAGTCCATGGAGTCGTCGACGGCCAGGATGAAGCAGGCGGAGACCTGCTGGGGCTGCGGCGTGCCGACGTTGAACCACACCGGCGAGTTGAAGCTGAAGATCTGGTGCAGGAGGGCGTACGCCAGCTCGTGCTCGAAGATCTCGGCGTCAGCGGGCGAGGCGAAGTACTTGTAGTCCTCACCGGCCTTCCGGTACGTCTTCACGATGCGGTCGATGAGCTGCTTGAGGCTCACCTCGCGCTGGGGGGTGCCTACAGCACCCCGGAAGTACTTGCTGGTGACGATGTTGACCGCGTTCACCGACCAGAACTCGGGGAACTCGACGCCACGCTGCTCGAAGTTGACCGAGCCGTCGCGCCAGTTGGTCATGACGACGTCACGACGCGCCCACTCGACCTCGTCGTACGGATGCACGCCCGGGGTGGTGTGGATGCGCTCGATCCGCAGCCCCTTGTTCGCCTTGGTGCCCTTGGCTCGGGAACTCCGTGCCGGACCGCTCGCCGTCTCTGTCATGCCGCCTCCCTGTATCGGGCCAAAACGCCCTGAAGTGCCTCGTTCTTCCCGGGGCACGTGTGTGTCTGGTGTTGCGCGCAGCGCATGCGCGACCGCTCGCAACAGGTCTCTGAATCGCCGCCGACCGGCCGACGCGGGTCGGCCCGCTCGTCAGTCGCCGGCGCCTGCGGGCACGGGGACTTCGGCAGTCCCTCCGGACCCGCGGTCGCTTCCCTGGCGCCCCTCGCCCGCGTCATCGTCGTCCGCGGCTGGGCGCTGCGTCTGTTCCCTGAGTTCCGCGATGGCGGCCTCGAAGTCCTCCGGCGAGTCGAACGCCCGGTAGACGGACGCGAACCGCAGATAGGCCACGAGGTCCAGCTCCTGCAGTGGGCCGAGAATGGCCAGCCCCACGTCGTGGGTGGTCAGTTCGGCGCTTCCGGTGGCCCGCACCGCCTCCTCGACCCGCTGGCCGAGCTGGGCGAGTGCGTCCTCGGTGACAGGCCGTCCCTGGCACGCCTTACGGACGCCATTGATGACCTTGGTACGACTGAAGGGTTCGGTGACTCCGGACCGCTTGACCACCATGAGCGAACACGTCTCCACCGTCGTGAACCGACGGGAGCAGTCCGGACACTGGCGGCGCCTGCGGATCGACGTACCGTCATCGGTCGTACGGCTGTCGACGACGCGGCTGTCGGGGTGCCTGCAGAAGGGGCAGTGCATCGAACTCCAACCCTCCTTCACAGCACGACTCAATAGCCTCGACAGGCCACTTGGGCCCCTCGAAGCAGTCCCCAGCATAGGCGATGATCAGACCCCGGAGGACCCGGGGGACCACAACTTCTGGGCTGCTATTGCCATCCAACCACTAGATCTGGGGTTTGGTCGTAAATTTTCCTCGCGCGCGTGTCGCTTCCCTCCGAGCGCGCATGCCGCACCGATCTCGACATGTGCCGCACACCCATACCGGCGCCGGGGCCTGCGGGGATAACGTGGGCGCCGCACAACAGAGGCCGGTACCCGGTTGACGGGATACCGGATGGCAGACTGGGCGCCGACCCACGAGGTTGTCGTCCCGGCGGCGAAGAGTGCAGCGATCAGCCGTTTTGTCCGCCAGATGCAGCGTTGGCCATACACCCAAACACATGATCACGCCAGGTGATTCGCAATCTTTCACTCGAACGTGTGTTTGGCGCAACCTTTCGAAAGCAACTACCGTTGTCCAGCAGGGAGACGAACGAGAGGGGCCGACCGTGACCACCACCGCAAACAGTGCCACCATCACTGCCCAGGACCGCTCCCAGGGCCGACTCGAGCCGGTGCATGCCATGAATGAAGCGTTGAATCAGGAGGGACCCAAGCCCACGCGCTCCCTGCCGGGCCGACCTCCGGGAATCCGGGCGGACAGCTCCGGACTCACCGACCGGCAACGCCGGGTGATCGAGGTCATCAGGGACTCCGTGCAGCGGCGCGGGTACCCACCGTCGATGCGGGAGATCGGACAGGCCGTGGGCCTCTCCAGCACCTCCTCGGTCGCACACCAGCTGATGGCACTCGAACGCAAGGGCTTCCTGCGGCGCGACCCGCACCGACCCCGTGCCTACGAGGTCCGGGGGTCGGACCAGTCCACCGTGCAGCCCACCGACACGGCGGGCAAGCCGGCCGCGTCGTATGTCCCGCTGGTCGGCCGGATCGCCGCCGGTGGCCCGATCCTCGCCGAGGAGTCGGTCGAGGATGTGTTCCCGCTGCCCCGGCAGCTGGTCGGAGACGGCGAGCTGTTCGTCCTGAAGGTCGTCGGTGACTCGATGATCGAGGCCGCGATCTGCGACGGGGACTGGGTGACGGTCCGCCGCCAGCCGGTCGCCGAGAACGGCGACATCGTGGCCGCGATGCTGGACGGCGAGGCCACGGTCAAGCGCTTCAAGCGCGAGAACGGCCATGTGTGGCTGCTGCCCCACAACTCCGCGTACCAGCCGATTCCCGGTGACGAGGCGACGATCCTCGGCAAGGTCGTGGCGGTGCTGCGGCGGGTGTGAGTACCCGCGGGCGGAACACCCTCCGCCCCCTGATCCGGGCCCCGGAACCACCTGCGCCGGTTCCGGGGCCCTGTGCTGTGCCCGGCCGATGCCGGGGACAGCACAGTCGTCTACTCGCTCTCTGCCTTCCGTGCCGCCTCGTCGATCGCGGCCAGCGACCGCCGTACCTGGTTACGGTCCGTCGTGTACCAGAAGCCGGGCAGTGACGCCTTCAGATAGCTGCCGTAACGGGCCGTGGCCAGGCGCTGGTCCAGTACGGCCACGACGCCGCGATCCCCCATCGCTCGTACGAGGCGACCGGCGCCCTGGGCCATGAGCAGTGCCGCGTGCGTGGCGGCGACGGCCATGAAGCCGTTGCCCCCGGCGTCCTCGACGGCCTTCTGGCGGGCGCTCATCAGCGGGTCGTCCGGGCGCGGGAAGGGGATCTTGTCCATGACGACCAACTGGCAGCTGGCGCCGGGGACATCGACGCCCTGCCAGAGCGAGAGGGTGCCGAAGAGGCAGGTCTTCGGGTCGGCCGCGAAGTTCTTGATCAGCTCGCCCAGGGTCTCCTCGCCCTGGAGGAGGATCGGGAACTCGGGGATGCGGGAGCGCAGTTCCTCGGCCGCCAGCTGCGCGGCCCGCATCGACGAGAAGAGCCCGAGCGTCCGGCCGCCCGCTGCCTGGATCAGCTCTGTCAGCTCGTTCAGCATGTCCGTGCGGTCGCCGTCGCGTGCGGGGCGCGACAGATGCTTGGCGACGTACAGGATGCCCTGCTTCGGATAGTCGAAAGGCGAGCCGACATCGACGCCCTTCCACTGCGGGAGGTCCTCGCCCTCCGTGCCTTCGGGAGCCAGCCCCAATGACGCCCCGATTCCGTTGAAGTCGCCGCCGAACTTCAGTGTCGCCGAGGTGAGGACCACGGAACGGTCCGCGAAGAGTTTCTCCCTGAGGAGGCCCGACACGGACATCGGCGCTACGCGCAGGGAGGCTCCGAAGCGGTCGTGGCGTTCGTACCAGACGACGTCCCACTCGGAGCCGTTCGTGATCCGCTCGGCCACATCGTGGATCGACTCCACGGAGGCGAGTGCCTGTTTGCGTACCGCGTCCTCGTCGCCGACGGACTTGTCGCGTGTCGCCCCCATCGCCGAGATCACCGTACGGGCGGCGTCGCGCAGTGCCATCAGCGCATACCCGAGGTCCTCCGGGATCTCCTCCAGGCGGCCCGGCAGGGCCAGCTCCATCAGGCGCTCGAAGCCCTCGGCGGCGGTCTGGAGCTGGTCGGCGGCCTTCTCGTTGACGAGCTTCGCGGCGCGGCGCACGGCGCGGTTGACCTGGCCGGGGGTGAGCTCGCCGGTCGCGACTCCGGTGACGCGGGAGACCAGTTCATGGGCTTCGTCGACGATCAGCACCTCGTGCTGCGGCAGGATCGGGGCGTCGTCGATGGCGTCGATCGCGAGAAGCGCGTGGTTGGTGACGACGACCTCGGCGAGTTTGGCGCGCTCGCGGGCCATCTCGGCGAAGCACTCCGCGCCGTACGCGCACTTCGAGGCACCCAGACATTCCCTGGATGACACGGAGATCTGCGACCAGGCCCGGTCGGAGACTCCAGGGGTGAGGTCGTCGCGGTCGCCGGTCTCGGTGTCGTCCGCCCAGTCCCGCAGCCGCAGCAGGTCCTGGCCCAGCTTGCTGGTGGGTGCGGCTGCCTCGAACTGATCGAAGAGACCCTCCTCCTCGTCCTGCGGCATGCCCTCACGGAGGCGGTGCAGGCACATGTAGTTCGACCGGCCCTTGAGCATCGCGAACTCGGGGCGGCGGCGCAGCAGCGGATGCAGCGCGTCGACCGTGCGCGGAAGGTCCCGCTCCACGAGCTGCCGCTGGAGCGCCAGGGTGGCCGTCGCCACGACGACTCTTTCCCCGTGTGCGAGCGCGGGCACCAGGTAGCCGAGCGACTTACCCGTGCCGGTGCCCGCCTGGACCAGCAGATGGGAGCCGGCGTCGATGGCCTCCGCGACGGCTTCGGCCATGGTCACCTGGCCAGGGCGCTCCGTACCGCCGACGGCTGTGACGGCGGCGTGCAGGAGTTCAGGGAGTGAGTGCTCTGTCATAGCGCGTCCACCCTACGGCGCCGCACTGACACCCGGGCGATCAATGCCGGGGCCGGGCGTGCGATCAAGCGGCCGAGAACCGGATCGGGTTCGACTGGGAACCGGATCGGGTCGAGCGGTGTACCAGAAGTGATGGCGCTACAACACATCGCGCAGGGCCCGGTCTCGGACCATGAGGGCGGCCCGCTTGTCGGGCAGGTCGACCTCGGCGGAGAACCGGAAGCCGGCGCTCAGGAAGGCGGACACGGAGGGGCTGTTGCGAAGATCGGGTTCCGCGACGACGCGTGCGCATGAGGGGCGCCGGTCGAGTACGAGGTCGGATACGGCTCTGAGCAGTGCTGAGCCAAGTCCCCGACCGCGGTTGGCGACGGCACCGATGAGGAGGTGGATTCCGGTGTCATGGAGACGAGCGGGATAGTGGCGGGCCAGTGGGTCGAGGTCCGCGCGGTAGATCTCCCAGTAGCTCATCGGCGTGCCGTCCAGCACGCCGAGGCAGGGAACGCTGCGGCCGTCCCCGTCGAGCTGGGCGCGCAGGTGATCCCTGGCGACCGTCTCGGGTCCGGCCAGCTCCCAGAACGCCGCGACGGCGGGGTCGTTCATCCAGCGGCTGATGAGCGCCAGGTCACGGTCGATGCGTACGGGGACGAGGTGGAGCAGGCCGACGGGGCTGGCGATGGGACCCCATCCGCCGATGCCGTCGAGCAGGTCGTCACCGGTTGGGATGACGGTCGTCGGTGTAACGGGGGCGGGCTTCGCCGTGCTTTTCCCTCCGCCCTGTTCCGCTGCGCGCTCGGCTGCCCTGGCTGCTTCGGCCTCCTCGGCGAAAAGCGCGACGAGTTCGTCGGGCAGGCGCAGGTCGAGTGTGTCCTGGCTGTCCGCGTCCGGGCCCGTGTCGCTGCCGAGGGAGGTGATGGGGGCGGAACCGGCGTCGGTGCTCGCATCGGTGGGAGGCACGGCGACGCTCCTCTCAGGAGATGGGGTGGGTCATGTTCCTCAGGAATGAAGGGGGTTGGCGATGGTGACGTAGACGGACTGGGTGTCGACCGGGCCGATGAGTTCGTCGAGCCCGTGCAACCGGGTCAGCAGGTTGGCCTTGCAGCGCAGTACGGGTGAGTCGAGCAGACAGGCGGGCAGAGGTGTACGCAGTCGTGCGGGGCCGGAGGCGACGTCGGCGAGGAAGCGGCGGAAGGCGGCGAGCAACAGCCGCTCGTCGGCGAGGCCTTGGGAGCCGAAGGCGCCGATGAGGCCGAGCACGTTGTTGATAGCGAGGTAGTAGGCGAAGCGTTCGTCGGTGACCTCGTCGGAGACGAAGGTGTCACTGTGCTCGCCGATGCCGGGGAGCCGTTTGTCCAGCTCCGCGCGCCGGGACTCGCGGAAGTAGTAGCCCTGGTTGTCGCGGTAGCGGCCACCGACGGGCCAGCCCTGCGGGTCCAGCAGAACCAGGGTGTTCTGCTGGTGGGCCTCCAGCGCGATGCCCGCCTCGCTGTCCAGCCAGAGGACGGGGCGGATCACCTGTTCCAGGTAGCGGAGGAACCACTCGGTGGCGACGGCGCCGCGCGAGCGTCCGGTGTGCCCGGCGAGGCGGGTGACAATCTCGGTGAGCCGTGACCGCATCGTGGGCCTGCCCTGCCCGGAGCCGGTCGGTTCGCCAGGTGGGTCCTGAGGCCTGACCGAGATAAGTCCGGCGATACAGGAGACGGAGTCCGTCGGCGTGAACGGGTTGTGGCGGATCATCACGTCGAGCCCGGGCACGGGGTTGCCGTCCGGGTCGTTGACGGCGAGCCAGGCCGGGTCGCGGACGATGTCGAAGCCCGGGTGGGCCGCCCGCCACTGTTCGGCGAGGCCGGCCCGCAGCAGGCGGTGGACTTCGACGCCTCGGTGGAGTTCCTTGCGGAGGTTCTCCCGGCGGGAGTTGGTGATGCACAGGCCCAGCGAGAGCTTCAGCATCGCGGGGGCGCCTGAGCGGTAGAGGGTGCGTACGGAGGAGGTGGGGTGCCAGGCGTCGCCATGGGGACCGAGGTCCTGGAGCAGACCGGCGTCCAGCAGTTTCGCCGTCGTGGAGCGGTGGCGGACCTCGCGGATCTGCCAGGGGTGCATCGGGAGCGCGGCGTACCCGTCGGGCAGCGGCAGTCCGGAACCGGCGAGCCGGGCAGTGAGTTGCTGAGCGGGTACGGGGCGGCCACGCTCGGTCCAGGCCGAGTCAGTGGCGAGTACGGAGGGAGCGACCGCCATCCAGTGCAGGGGGAAGGAGCCGCGTGACTCGGGTGAGTAGAGCCGGGTTTCGGCCTCGGAGAGTCCCTCGCGGCTCTTCGGGGTGGGGTGCAGCGGGTGACCGAGCAGAAGTGACTGTTCGGCGGAGAGGAAGAGGTCCGGGCCGTCGGCGGGGTACTCCCTGCGGTCGCTGATGAACACGACGGTGCGCTGGGCGGAGTCGGCCACGCGGCGCACCAGGTCGCCGCTGTCGCCGGCCCTGGCCTCCGCCCTGCCCTCCGTACCGTCCGCCAGGGGCTCTCGTCCGAGGAGTGCCGCCAGCGTGGCCGCGTCTGTGGGGGGTGCCTGGTGGGGGGCGTCTGCAAGGTAGGGAAGGCCGAGGCGGTGCCAGCCTGTGGGGGACCAGTAGTGCACCGGGACGACCAGGGCAGTGCCGCTGGCGGGGAGTTGGATGCGGAGGATGCCGTCTTTCGGAGCGGCGAGGTTGTTCTCCCGTACCCAGCAGCGCAGCAGGTTCTCCACGGCTGCCGTCTGGGCCGCGGTGTGCGGATCGGGGTGGTCCAGCAGGTCCAGGTCGGCGGCGGCACCGCGCAGCCGTACGGACTCTCCGGGCCCGGGCCCTCTCTGCTGCCTGAGGACAGATTCTGCTCCCGGGCCGGGCTCGAGGGTGTGGCTGTGGGGTGCAGGGGTGGCGTTCAAGTGAGTTCCTTGGGAGGTGGTTCAGGGTCGTGCTGCGACGAACTGGGGCTGTTCCGGCCTTCGTTGGACCTGGGCGTTTCGTGGTTGCTTCGGGTGGTGTGATGTCGGCGTGCGAGTGGCGCCTGCGTGAAGGTCGGGCCGCTCGGCGATGCGCTGCGGAATCATCGTGTGGCGGCCTGTCCGACCCACTCGGCCCGTTCAGCGAGCCCGACCGACCCGCCATACTCAGCACGCCCGTCATGCCCGTCACGCCCAACGCCCTGCGTTCGCAAGGGAGTTGGTGCCGTCGCGACCGAGGCGACCGCGTCCGACAAACGGTCGAGCACCGCGTTCGCCTGTTCGTCGGTGATCGTCAGAGGCGGGAGCAGCCGCACCACGCTGGAGTGTCGTCCACCGAGTTCCACGATCAGCCCGCGGCGCAGGCACTCCCGCTGGACGGCGACCGCCAGATCGGGGGCGGCGGGTCGCGGCCCGCCGACGGTGCTCCCGGCCTGGGCGGCGACCTCGGCGGCGGACTCGGGTGGTTGCTCCGGGTCCACGAGTTCGACGCCGATCATCAGTCCTCGTCCGCGTACGTCGCCAATGCAGGGGAAGTCGGCTGCCAGGCCGCGCAGTTGGGCCAGCATGCGTGCGCCGAGGCGGGCGGCTCGCTCGGCGAGACGGTTCTCACGGACGTACGCCAGGGTCGCCGAGCCGGCGGCCATGGCGAGCTGATTGCCGCGGAACGTACCGGCGTGGGCGCCGGGTTCCCATACGTCGAGGTCATCGCGATAGACCACGACGGCCAGAGGCAGGCTGCCGCCGATGGCCTTGGAGAGGACCATCACGTCGGGTGTGATGCCACTGTGTTCCACCGCCCAGAAGGCGCCGGTCCTGCCGACGCCCGTCTGGATCTCGTCGGCGATCAGAGGGATGGAGCGGACGGACGTGATGTCCCGCATCCGCCGCATCCAATCATCGCGCGCCGGGATCACTCCGCCCTCGCCCTGCACCGGTTCCAAGATCATCCCGGCGGGTCTGGGCACCCCGGACTTGGGGTCGTCGAGGAGGGACTCCGTCCAGTGCGCGGCGAGTTCGGCTCCCCGCTCACCGCCGACGCCGAACGGGCAGCGGTAGTCCTGCGGATAGGACAGGCGCGCGACCCATACATCCGACGCGCCCCCGGATGCTTCGAGCGCCCCCGCGGTCATGCCGTGGTAGGCGCCGGAGAAGGCGACCACCCCAGTGCGCCCGGTCGCGGCGCGCGCCAGCTTCAGGGCGGCCTCGACCGCGTCTGTGCCAGCGGGCCCGCAGAACTGCACGCGCGCGTGGTCGGCGAAACCGGGCGGCAGCGTACGGAACAGCTCGGTGGTGAACGTGTCCTTGACGGGTGTGGCCAGATCGAGGACGTGCAGCGGCGCCCCCGAGTCGAGGACCTTTCTGATCGCTTCCAGCACGACGGGGTGGTTGTGCCCGAGGGCCAAGGTCCCCGCGCCCGATAGGCAGTCGAGGTAGCGCGACCCGTCGGCTCCCTCGATCGTCAGCCCACGCGCCCGTACGGGCACGATCGGCAGGGCGCGCGCGTAGGTGCGCGCCGCGGACTCGCGCGCCGACTGCCGTCGCAGAATCCCCTCGTGCGCCAAGGGGGCGAGCTCGGCCTCGTGCATCGCGGGCGCCACGTCGGGCGCAGACTCGGTCACGGCCACGTTGTCGGTCCTCCCGCTGTCCAGAGGCGAGTTGCTCGGCCACCCGAGCGGGCGGCAGGGGATGCACGCAGGCGGAACGCCACCCGTACGTACCAACGACATGGACCCCGAGGGGCAACGGCGGGACGAAGATCCTTGCCGTGCCGGAACTGTTGCCGCTCCAGTCACAGAAAGCGGCCGACACGCTCCTCACTCGGCCATTCCTGACTCACTCCAGTCATTCCTGCGAACACGAAGCGTGATGTCCTTCACCGAAGGTCATCACGCGGCGGGACTGCTGGGTGCCAGTGCTTCCGAGGAGGGCGGCAAGGAGCAGGGCGGCGAGAGCGGTAACGGATGCGCCGCGCCAGCCGAGGGCTTCGAGCGCGGGTGCGGCGAGTGCGGTGCCGAGGGCGCCGGCGATGAAGTACAGCACCAGGTAGGCGCTGCTGAGGCTGCCGCTGCGTCCGGGGTCGATGGCGATGACCTGGCTCTGGTTGGCTGCCTGGGCGGCGAAGCAGCCGGCGTCGAAGAGCGCCAGTCCGAGTGTGGTGACCAGCGGAGTGCCGAGGCCGACGCTGAGCAGGGCGGTGCCGGCCGAGGCGACCAGCAGGGCGACGCTGATCACCGTACGAGCGGTGTAGCGGTCGGTGAGCCGTCCGGTGAGCGGGAGCGCGGCGAAGCCGAGCAGTCCTGCCAGGCTGTACAGCCCGATGGCGGACGGGCTGAGCGAGTAGGGCGGCTGGGCGAGCCGGAGCGCGAGGGTGACCCAGATGAGGTTGAACGCGAAGTACCACAGGCCGCCGGTGGCCACCGCGCGGCGGAGTTGCGGGTGGCGTCGCAGCAGCGGCGGGAGCGAGCCGAGGGTGGCGAGGTAGCTGCGGCTAGGGCGCGGCCGCTGCCGGGGAAGGAGCGTCCCGGCGGCGATGGCGCCCAACAGGCCGACGGCAGCGAAGACGAGCAGCATCTGCCGCCATCCGAGGCTGTCGGCGAGGGTGCCTCCGGCCAGGCGGCTGAGCAGGATGCCGGCCGACATCCCGGCGGCCACCGTGGCGACACCGGTGGCGCGGCGTGCCGGCGGGGCGTGGCGGCCGACGATGCTGCCGGCCTGCGCCGCGACGCCGACCGCCGCGCCGATGAGCAGGTAGGCGGCCAGGAGCACGCCCGCCCCGGGGGCGGTCGCGGCCAGCACGAGGGCGGCGGCCAGGAGGGTGAGCTGGCCGGCGACCAGGCGATTGGGGGCCAGGTGATCGGTGAGGGGGAGCAGGAGGGCGAATCCCACCATGCAGCCTGCGAGTGCGGCGGTCGGCACGAGACCGATCACGGAGAGCGGGACCCCGAGGTCGGCAGCGACGTCGGTGAGGGCGGGCTGGATGGCGTAGTTGTTCGCGATCGCCGTTCCGGCTGTGCAGGCGAGAAGGAAGGTGCCGCCTCGGGGCAGGCTCATGGCCTTTCGTCCCGGGTGAGGATGACGGCGTAGCGGCACTCGGCTCCGCTGCTGTTGGCGAAGACGCGCGGGGCGGGCTCACCCGGTTCGATCGTGTCGCCCGCGTCGAGTTCGTACACCGTGTCGCCCTCGTGGAAGGTCAGTCGGCCCTCCAGTACCCAGACGACCTGCCGGATGAATGCGAAAGCGGCGGCCGGATACGGCACGCGGGCACCGGGGGGCAGACGGACCTCGGCGATCTCCGCGGGGAAGTTCGGCCCGGTGATCTGGCGTCGGTGGTACCCGGTGGCGGGATCACGCCACTCCAAGGCATCGGCCTGGCGGCGCACGCCCGGCATTCCCGCAGTCGCATCCCCACTGTCGCCCCTCGCACCTTCGGCGAGGGCCAGCAGGGAGGAGACGCTGAGCTGGAAAGCGGCGGACAGTTTGCCGAGGACGACGGCGGTGGGGCTGCTCTCGCCGCGCTCGATCCGGTTGATCATCGCGCGGGACACACCGGAGGCATCGGCGAGCTGTGCCAGGGTCCACCCGCGGCGTTCCCGTTCGGTGCGGACACGGGCTGCGATCTGCCCCACCAGGGGATCTACTATGTTGGACATGATTCCAATATACGAGAAATCCGGTCGGGTAAAGGTCCGCCCGGCACACCTCGACGATACGGAAGCCGTCATCTCCATCCGCAACCATGCGATCGAGCACTCGACGGCCTTGTGGACCCAGACGCCGCAGTCCCCTACCGAGGGGGTCGCCTGGCTCGCCGCCCACCTGGACCGCGGTTCGGCGTTCGTGGCCGAGACGGAGGGCGAGGTCGCGGGATACGCGGTGTACGGCCCCTGGCGGGAGGAGCTGGACGGGTATGGCCACACGGTGGAGAACTCGGTCTATGTCCGCGAGGGCTGTCACGGGCTTGGCATCGGATCCGCGCTGATGACCGCTCTCATCTCCTCGGCGCGTCAGGCCGGCCACCACGTGATGATCGCGGACATCGAGGCCGGCAACACCGCGTCGATCCGACTGCACGAACGATTCGGGTTCCGCCATGTGGGGACCGTGCCGGAGGTCGGCACCAAGTTCGGCCGATGGCTCGATCTGACGATCATGAGCCTGCCCCTGGGCTGAGCCACACGGCGTCCGAGCATCCAAAGCCCTGACGGAACGGTCGTCCTCGTACATCACGACGACGACCGTCCCGTACCTGCGGCGGGCAGTTCACACAGGCTCCGCCAGGAGGAAAGCGCCACCCTGATGGTGGTAGCTGAGCAGGTTGCGTTTGACGTACGCGGCGATCTCGGCATCGGATCCCAAGGACGCGGGACCGGATGCGCGACCCTGGCGTGGGAGCGTACGCCCGACCCAGTGAGTTCAGCTCAGGCCGCTCACCGTGGCCCTTCCGGGGACGTCAGCCGCAGCACAGTGCCCTCCCCGTTGGCCGAGAGGAGCAGTGTGCCGCCCGGGGCGACGGCGAGTCCGGCGAAGCGGCGGGCCAGGCCGGGCATGCCGCCCGCGAACAGCGCGGGTTCGGCGCGGGGCACGACGCCCGGTGGTGGGCCGACCGGCAGATCCTCGGCATCGATCCGGGACTCCCCCGTCGTCAGGGAGATCGCCCGCAGCCTGCGCTGCCCGGTCTCCACCGTGAACAACTCGTCGCCCAGGACCACCAGCCCCTGCGGTGCGCCGAGCCCCTCCGCGACAACCGTCGGTGTCCCGTCCTCCTCGATCCTGAGTACGGCCCCTCGCCGCTCGTCGCTGACGTAGCAGCGCCCCTCCGCGTCGAAGGCCACGTCCACGGGCTGGTCGAAGCCTTCGGCGAGCACGGTGACGGCATCACTCGCGTCGACGGCCACGACCCGCCCGGCGCCCGCCTCCGCGACGACGAGCGAACCGTCCGGCCCGACCGTGATGCCCAGGGGCCGGTTCAGTCCGGTGGCCCGTGTCCGGGTGGTCTTCTGCGCCGGGTCGTACGTCTGCACCTGCCCGAACTGCGAGGTGAGGTGCAGGAGTTCACCGTCGGTGGTGATGCCGTGGGAGAAGTGCAGCAGGGCCTCGGTGGTCACTCCGCCGGGCTCGCCCTCGCCGGAGCCGACGCCGTGTGGCTCGCCCTCGTGGGAGACCGCGGGGCTCGCCACCCGGTAGTGGTCGGCGGCGTACACCGCGCCGCCCAGGTCGACCGTCACGCCGTACGGCCCGTCGAAACCGCGCGGCACGAGCTCACGCGTCCGCCCGTCGGGATGCATCTCGGTGACCCCGCCGCTGGCGTAGCTGGAGACGAACATACGGTTCTCGGCGTCGAACGCCGCGTTGTCCAGGCCGACCACCCCACTGGTGACCAGCGCCCGCGACCCGCTGCCGTGCAGGTCGATGCGGGTGACGATGCCCTCAGGACCCCGGGACAGGACGTGCAGCACCCCGCCCTGGTCGAAGCGGACCGCGACCGGCTGGTGGACATCCTCGGCGACCATCTCGGGTGCGCCCCCGTCCGGTGGGATCCGCCAGACCTGGCCGGTGAGCAGGGGGTTCGGGCCGCTCATCATGTGCGGGTAGTAGAGGTGGCCGTCCGGGCCGAGCTGCATCGCGTTGCCGAGGGCCAGCCCTTCGGTGAGGACCACGGGGTCGCGGCCGTCCGGGAAGAGCTCCATCAGACGGCCGTCGGGCTTCATCTCGTTCACGAACAGCCGGTCGCCGACGCAGGTGATGCCGTTCGGGTTCGTCACGTCGTCGGAGACGAGCGTGTACTCGCCCCGCGGGCTGCGGCGCCATACCCGCCCCGGAACCAGGTCGGCGATGTACATCGAGCCGTCCGCCCCGAAGGCGAGGTCGTCCGGCGCCTGGACGGGGCTGTCCATCGGCACGATCACGTCGACGTCCCCGGTGGCGGGGTCGACGGCGCTGATCTGGCCGGCCAGGAACTGGGCGACGTACAGCCGCCCGTCGGGCCCGAACGCGACGCCGTTGGAACCCCACAGCCGGTTGGGCGGGTTGAGCCGCTCGGCCTGCCAACGAGCGCTGGTGACCTGCTGGTTGCCGGTGTCGTCGAACCGGCTGGAAGACACGCTGCTCATGCCGGCTGCTCCGTCTCCCCGAGGACCTCGTCCATGCCGCCGTCCTCGCGCCAGCGGCGGAGCAGTTCATGGAAGGCGATCGGCCCGTCGCCGTACGACTCGCTGCGCTGCCGCGGCTTGCCTTCGTTGTTGTAGTAGCCGGGGGTGCACTCGGCCTGGAACTTGTGCAGGTCCGCGGCCTTCTCGCGGATCGTGGCCACCCAGGCCTCCTGGGCCTCGGCGGTCGGCTCGACGTACCGGGCCTGCCGCTTGCGCGCCTCGGCGACGATCTCGGCGACGTGAGTCGCCTGCTCGTCGAGGATGTGCGCATAGTTCACGGCGGAGGCGTTCTGCAGCGGGCCGAGTGAGAAGAGGTTGGGGAAGCCGCCCGTGGTGAACCCGTGCAGCGTCTTCACACCGCCGGTCATCCAGGATTCCAGCAGGTTGATGCCGCCTCGGCCGTACACCGGCAGCTGCCCGGACAGGATCCCCGACACCCCGACCTGGAAGCCGGTCGCGAAGACGACGCAGTCGACCTCGTACTCGGTGTCGCCGACCACGACGGCGTCCTCGGTGATCCGCTCCACTCCGTGGGTGTCGGCCGTGTCCACCAGCGTCACGTTGGGCCGGTTGAACGTGTCGAGGTAGGTGTCGCTGAACGTGGGCCGCTTGCACATGTAGCGGTACCACGGCTTGAGTTTCTCCGCCGTCTCCGGGTCCTCGACGATGGAGTCCACCCGGGCGCGCAGCTCGTTCATCTTCTGGAAGTCGGCGATCTCGTAGGCGCGTTCCCGCTCCTCGGCGGAGATGTCCGCGTACGCGTTGGTCGGGATGAGCTTCTCCTGCAACCGGGCGCTGCTGGTCCAGGCGTCGTTCACCAGATCCTCGTTCACCCGGACGCCGGTGACGATCTTCAGGAAGTTCTCCGTCCGCCGCTTCTGCCAGCCCGGCTCCAGCGACTTGGCCCACTCCGGGTCGGTGGGGCGCTGGCCGCGCACGTCCACCGTGGAGGGCGTGCGCTGGAACACGTACAGGTGCCCGGCGTCACGGCTCAGGTGCGGGACGACCTGGATCGCGGTCGCGCCGGTGCCGATGACGGCGACATGCTTGCCGGCCAGCTTGTGCAGGCCGCCGTTCGCGTCGCCGCCCGTGTAGTCGTAGTCCCAGCGGCTGGTGTGGAAGACGTGTCCCTTGTACGTCTCGATGCCGGGGATGGCGGGGAGTTTGGGCGTGCTGAGCGTTCCGCTGGAGATCACCACATAGCGGGCGCGCATCCGGTCACCGCGGTCCGTGCTGACGATCCACTCCAAGTCGGTGTCGTCCCAGCGCAGTTCGGTCACCTGGGTCTGGAAGCAGGCGTCGTCGTAGAGGTCGAAGTGCCGCCCGATCGCCATCGCGTGCTGCCGGATCTCCTCCCCCGGCGCGTACTTCCACTTCGGGACGTAGCCGAGTTCTTCCAGCAGCGGCATATAGATGTACGACTCGATGTCGCAGTGGATGCCCGGATACCGGTTCCAGTACCAGGTCCCGCCGAAGTCGCCGGCCTGCTCGATCACCCGGATCGACTCCACGCCCGCCTGCCGCAGCCGCGCCCCGGCGAGCAGCCCGCCGAACCCGCCGCCGATCACCACCGCCTCGACCCGGTCGTGCAGCGGCTCCCGGGCGACGAACTCGGTGTACGGATCGTCGGCGTACGAGCCCAGGCCGGTGAGGCGCCGATACTGCTGGTTGCCGTCGGGGCGGATCCTGCGGTCGCGCTCGGCGCGGTACTTCGCGCGCAGGGCGTCGGGGTCGAAGCCCAGCTCTTCGAGGGTCGAGGAGTGTCCGACGGACTGTGGGGAGGTGGACATGCGTGTGCCCTTTCTGCTGTCCAAGGTGATGCACAGGTGATGTGCTCGGGTGGGGGGAACTGCGTTGATCAGAGCGGAACGCCGGGGTGAGCTGCGGCATATATGCAAGCAGGGCGAGCTGACAGCCTTCGGTCGGTTTCCGGACAGAAACCAGACATGGCGGAGATCAGAGCCCGCTGAAACACGGGACGTGATGCGTCAGACCCAGCGAACTGTCGGGGACGACGCACTCGGGCAGCCGAGCCAGTAGCCGAAGCCCCGCCGGGTGTGGATCAAGGCGGATTCCTCCTGGTCCGCCTTGCTTCGCAGCCGCGACCTGATAGCCCGCCGACTTCAGCGCGCTGGTGAAGGCTTCGGACACGCCAGGCACCTCGGCGCCGACGACCAGGACGTGCCGACCTCTGCGGGACGCGGGCGAGGGTTTCTCACGGATGCCAGGTGGCGTGGTCATGGATCTACCGTACGAGCGCTTGCCTAAGTCAAGCAAGAGCTTTCTGGAAATTGCTTGACTCAAGTAAAGTGCGGCAGCAGCTGCGCCCTCTACTGGTCGGGGTGGGCCGACTGGCCGTAGGTGTACGGGAGTTGGTCGAAGCGAAGGTGCGTTGCCAACTGTGTTGCCTGCTCAGGGCTTGCCGTCAATCGACAGGTTTCCTTAGCGTTGGCGTGTGAGCAGCACCAGGCGGGGCCCGGGAAACCTGCCGGCGGCCTTCACGACGTTCGTGGGCAGACGGCAGGACATCGCCGAGATCCGCCGCCTCGGCGCGGCGAGGCTGCTGACGCTGACCGGAGTGGGCGGGGTGGGCAAGACGCGGCTGGCGCTGGAGGTAGCGGCGGCCGTGCGGAAGGGCTTCGCCGACGGGGTGTGGCTGGTGGATCTCGCCCCGGTGCAGAACCCGGCGACGGTGCCGGGGATCGCCGCCACCGCTCTCGGCGTGCCCGATCTGTCGGCCAGGCCCGTGGTCGAGCAGCTCACGGGGTTCCTGGCCACGCGCCAGTGCCTGATCGTGCTGGACAACTGCGAGCATCTGGTCGACGCCTGCGCCGAGTTGGTCGACACGCTGCTGTCGGCCTCCCCCGGCCTGCGCATCCTCACCACAAGCAGGCAGACCCTCGGCATCGTCGGGGAGCACGTCTTCACCGTCGCGCCGCTGTCCGTGCCGGACGAAGCGGTGGAGCTGCTGCGGGACCGGGCCGCGGCCTGCCGTCCGGAGTTCGAGGTCACCGACGCCAACCGGGCCGCCGTCACCCGCCTGGACGGGTTGCCGCTGGCGATCGAGCTGGCCGCCTCCCGGCTGCGTACCCTCTCCGTCGACCACCTCGGCTTTGGTTACGGCAACCACGCCTGCGCCGGCCAGGGCCTCACCCACCTCGAAACGCACACTGTCCTCAAGGCCCTGGCCGCCCGCGTACGACGGATCGAACTGACCGGCGAACCGGTCCGCGCCCTGAACAACATCACCCGCGGCTTCCAGAGCGTCTCTGATCAGCTCAGGTATCCCGTGCGAGACGTGGCGTCCGGCACGGGGGTTTCCCACCGTGGAGGGGTGGCGTGGGCATGGAGGTGGAACCCCGCGCCCAGGACTGCTCCGCGTGGCCGGTGTCGGCCGCTGGTGGGTGTGCTGATCGTCGTCACGCCCTGGTGCCGGTGGGCTGCGCGGGGCAGCCGCCTCCGGTCCGTGATGGGGGTCCCCGCGCTCGACGGCAGCCTCCGGCTCACCGACATCCCCCCTCCCGCCCACAGTGCTGTCATCCGATCAACGACACCCCCACGGAAAAGGTCACGCAATCGACCCTCGCACCCCCATACGACATAGCCACCGAACACACGACGCCATCGGACGACGAATCACTACGGATACCTAAGGAAGTAGGCGAGCCTGCCCGTACGCATCCACTGAGCCGCGTACGCCCTCAAGGCGACCGGGGCGGTCGGCGCCGAGATCTGTACGGCTGTGGCCCACGGCGTACCGCTTCAAGCGCGGCCGCCGCATCCGCGTCCAGGTCTCCAGCGGCGACTTCCCCGTGGCAGGCCGGCGCCAAGGCATGACCGCGAGGGTTCCACCACGTACCAACAGGGCGGACCCGCAGTCCCCATGTCCGCCTGACACGCCACTTGTTGACATCAACGGGAGCCGACAGGGTCAGACGCGAGCCGAGGTCAAAGCGCCAGATCGCCGGAGGATCGCCAGATCAGACGGCCCCGTAGCAAAACCGTTGCCGTTCCATCGGAAGTCCCCCACAGCGACGGCATAGTCTTTGGTGCCGTTCAGCGATCCCAGTTGAACGGCCGAACTGGTCCCGTCCAGGCAAGTCCGGGGCGGCAGTTCCGTACGAAGCTGCATATGGCAGCCAGCGTTCTCTTACGTCCAGGGGGAGTTACACCATGCGATCCATACGCCCGCTCTTCGCCGCCCGTCGAGGGAGGAGCACGCGCCGCGGGCCCTCCCCCGTGCTGGCGGCGGTCGGACTGGCCACCGCACTGGCCCTGACGGCCACCGCCTGTGACTCGGGCGACGACACGAACGCGGGCGGCGACGCGTCCGCCCCCGCGGCCACCGGCGGCGACGAGAAGATTCAGATCCCGGACGACATCCAGGACAGGCTCAAGGAGCACGGGATCGACCTGGACCAGTGGAAGGGCGGCGCCTGGAAGAACTGGGACAAGGACGACTGGCTGCGCGAGGCCGGCGATTTCGTCAACCCGATCATCGAGGACCTGTGGAACCCGGACCGTATGCGCGAGGCCGAGGACCCGGACCAGGGCAAGGGCGTCGACGAGAGCGACCTCGCCGGTGACCAGGGCGTCACCGACCCGGAGCCGGCACCCGTGGACGCGCAGCCCGTGCAGGCGGCGTACCACGACAACGCCCCCGAGGCGGGCAAGGTGTTCTTCGACTCCCCCGAGGGCACGATGGTCTGCTCGGCGACCGTCGTCGAGGACCCGGCCAACCCGGGCAAGTCCAACCTCGTGTGGACCGCGGGCCACTGCGTACACGCCGGCAAGGCGGGCGGCTGGTACCGCAACATCGCCTTCGTGCCCTCGTACAACAACGACGCCAAGTCGGCGGCGGAACTCACGAACGCCACCAAGGAGGAGGTCGCTCCGTACGGCGTCTGGTGGGGTGACTGGGCGCAGACCTCGGACCAGTGGATCGAGCAGGGCGGTGCGACGGGCGGCCAGGGCGCCTCGTACGACTTCGCCGTCATTCATGTGACGCCGGAGGAGGGCAGTGGCGGCAAGTCCCTGGAGGAGACGGTCGGTTCGGCCCTTCCGGTGGACTTCGACGCTCCTGCCGTGTCCGAGGTCGGCAGCATCACGGCGACGGGTTACCCGGCCGCGAAGCCGTTCGACGGCGAGACGATGCACCAGTGCGAGGATGAGCCGGGCCGGCTCTCACTCGCCAAGTCCGACCCGACGATGTACCGCATCGGCTGCACCATGACCGGCGGTTCGTCCGGCGGCGGCTGGGTGGCGACAGGCTCCGACGGCAAGCCCGCGCTGGTGTCCAACACCTCGATCGGCCCGGTGACCGCGGGCTGGCTGGCGGGCCCGCACCTGGGCACGGAGGCCAAGGGGATCTACGACGCGGTGAGCGAGAAGTTCGCGGGGCAGTGACCGCACGCTGACGCGTGAAGGCCCGCCCCCTCTCGCAGGGGGCGGGCCTTCATCATGTGACACTCTCCGGATCGGAGGAGCTCCGCGTTCAGACGGCGGGCGCCGGAACGTACGGCGCCAGCTCAGCCGCCAGTTCCTCGTGCACCCGTACCTTCAGCAGTGTGCCCTCCGGGGTGTGCTCCTCGGAGATCACCTCGCCGTCGGTGTAGGCCCGGGCGACGAGTCGGCCGTGTGTGTAAGGCACGAGCGCCTCCAACTCGACCGCGGGGTGCGGCAGTTCGACGTCGATCAGCGCGAGCAGCTCGTCGATGCCCTGGCCCGTACGGGCCGAGACCGCGATGGAGCGCTTCTCGATCCGCAGCAGCCGCTGGAGCACCAGCGGATCGGCCGCGTCCGCCTTGTTGATCACCACGATCTCGGGTACGTCCGTCGCGCCCACGTCACGGATGACCTCGCGCACGGCGGCCAGCTGCTCCTCCGGCGCCGGATGGGCGCCGTCGACCACGTGCAGGATCAGGTCGGAGTCGCCGACCTCCTCCATCGTGGAGCGGAACGCCTCGACGAGGTGGTGCGGCAGGTGTCGTACGAATCCGACGGTGTCCGCCAGCGTGTAGAGCCGCCCGCTGGGTGTCTCGGCCCGGCGCACGGTCGGGTCGAGGGTCGCGAACAGCGCGTTCTCGACCAGGACGCCCGCGCCCGTCAGCCGGTTCAGCAGCGAGGACTTGCCCGCGTTGGTGTAGCCGGCGATGGCGACCGAGGGCACCTTCTTGCGACGGCGCTCCCGGCGCTGGATGTCGCGGCCGGCCTTCATGCCCGCGATCTCCCGGCGCATCTTCGCCATCTTCTCGCGGATACGGCGCCGGTCCGTCTCGATCTTGGTCTCACCGGGACCACGGGTGGCGAGGCCGCCGCCCTTGCCGCCACCCATCTGACGGGACAACGACTGACCCCAGCCTCGCAGCCGCGGCAGCATGTACTGCATCTGCGCGAGCGCGACCTGTGCCTTGCCCTCTCGGGACTTGGCGTGCTGGGCGAAGATGTCGAGGATCAGGGCGGTCCGGTCGATCACCTTGACCTTGACGACGTCTTCGAGGTGGATCAGCTGGCCCGGCGAGAGCTCACCGTCGCAGATGACGGTGTCCGCGCCGGTCTCGAGCACGATGTCACGCAGCTCGTTGGCCTTGCCGGAGCCGATGTACGTGGCCGGGTCCGCCTTGTCGCGGCGCTGGATCACGCCGTCGAGCACCAGAGCGCCCGCGGTCTCCGCGAGTGCGGCCAGCTCCGCGAGGGAGTTGTCCGCGTCGGCCGCGGTCCCCGAGGTCCACACCCCGACGAGCACGACTCGCTCAAGGCGCAGCTGTCGGTACTCGACCTCGGTGATGTCCTCGAGCTCGGTGGAGAGGCCCGCGACTCGGCGCAGTGCCGCGCGGTCGGAGCGGTCGAACTGGTCGCCGTCCCACTCGCCGTCGATCGCATGGCTCCAGGCGACGTCCTCTTCCATCAGGGCATCGGCCCGAAGGCGTTCGGGGCTGTTCTGCACGAGGCTCTGCTTGTCCTGGGAAGGGGAAGAAGAGGAGGTCATTGGGTCCTTACGTCGATGGGGATCTATGGGGCGACGAACTGCGGTCCGTCACTGGATACAACGTGTGGGGCCGCCGGGAGATTCCCGGCTCTGGAGTCCGTCCGGCGGATCGTGCCGGAGACCCGGGGTGCCGCGTCGTCGACCTGATGATGGTTGCACGGCACGCCCGTCTCGTCATCTGGGTTATCGACGGCTCTCGGTTTCTGAGTCATCGGCGGCTCTCGATCTGAGGTGTCGAGGGCTGTCGCGCATGCTTCGCGCCCTTCTCGGCGGGCGCGACGCTGCGCCAGTCCGGGTGTCCCGGCATGGGCGGGGTCTTCTTGCCGTACAGCCAGGCCTTGAAGAACGCGCTCAGATCGCGCCCCACGACGGCCGAGGCAAGGCGCTCGAAGTCCGCGGTCGTCGCGGTGCCGTCACGGTGGAGCCTCACCCAGGTCCGCCCCAGCCGCTCGAAGGCAGGGCGGCCGATCTCCTGGCGCAGCGCGTACAGGACCAGGGCGCTGCCGCCGTAGAGGTTCGGCCTGAGGAGGCTGATCCTCCGGCCGGGCTCGGGTGCCTTGGGCGCCGCCGGTGCGCCTCCGGCGGCCCGCCAGGCGTCGGACGCCCCGTAGGCCTCACGCATCCGTGTCTCGATGGGCTTGTCCGCCGTCTCCTCCGCGTACAGGTCCTCGTACCAGGTGGCGTGTCCTTCGCTCAGCCACAGGTCGGACCAGGTGCGCGGGGTGACGCTGTTGCCGAACCACTGGTGCGCCAGCTCATGCACCATGATCGACTCGACGTACCACTTCGAGAACTCAGGACGCGCGAAGAGCTCTCTCTCGAAGAGAGAGCGTTTGTGTCTCGAGTGCGAAGCCGGTCCGCGCCTCGGCGATCAGCAGCCCGTACGTCTCGAAGGGGTAGCGGCCGACCTTCCGCTCCATCCAGGCGATCCGCCCGGGCGTCTTCTTGAGCCAGGGCTCCAGCTTCTTGCGGCCCTTGGAGGGCACCACATCGCGTACGGGAAGACCGCCCCGCCCGTTCCTGTGCGCCACGGAGGAGCGGCCGATGGACACCTGGGTGAGTTCGGTGGCCATGGGGTGCTCGGTCCGGTACGCCCAGGTGGTGGCCCTCGCATGGCGGACCGCGCCCTGCGGCAGTCCGTTCGCCACGGCCGTGTAGCCGTCGGGCGCGGTGACACGGATCGTGAAGAGCGCCTTGTCGGAAGGGTGGTCGTTGCCCGGGAAGACCCGGTGCGCGGCGTCGATCTGGTTGGCCACGGCGAGCCCGTCCTCGGTCCGCACCCAGCCGCTCTCCACGTCCTTCCCGGGCGTCGGGTCGCTGTCGTGGCCCACAGTGATCCGCATCCGGCTGCCGGGCGCCAGCCGCTTCGCGGGCGTGACCACCAGGTCCTCCCCCGCGCCGCGGAACTCCGCGGGCACGCCGTTGGCCTCGACGGATCACACTGTTCCGTGCGAGTAGTCAAGATTGACCTGCTCCAGCCAGTCTGTCGCCCGGGCGTCGATCGTGGTGATGGCCGACAGCGGCTCGCTGTTGTTTCCGGAATAGGTGAAGGCGAGGTCGTACGCCATGACGTCGTACCCGGGGTTGCCCAGGTGCGGGAAGAGGCGGTCGCCGATGCCGAGCGGCACCGCCGGCGCGGGGCCGCTCGCGGCGATGAGGCAGAGGGAGGAGGAGGCGAGCAGCGCCCCACGGAGCGGCCTGTGGGCCTTCGGGCGCGGAGCCGGGGTCCTGGAAGTCCTGGAGGTGAGCGGCATGGACCACGGCTATCAGCGCCCGTCCGGTGTGCGGTGACGACTCGAGCCGCGCACACTCGAACGGGTGGCCGATGGCCTGCTGATGGCCTGCTACGGAGTCGTCGCCTGGTGCTGGGCCCGGCCCACGTCGTACACACCCGGCACGTTGCGCATCGCCCGCATCAGCGCGGGAAGGTGTGCGGCGTCCGGGAGTTGGAGCGTGTAAGTGTGGCGTACGCGCTGCTGGCTGGGGGGTTCGACAGTCGCCGAGACGATGGCGACACCCTCCAGGGCGATGGCTTCGGTCAGATCGGCAAGCAGATGCGGCCGCCCGAAGGACTCGGCGACCAACGTGACACGGCACTCCGTGGTGTCCCCCCAGCGCACGTCGACCTCTTTGCGCCCCGCCTCCTTCATACGCGCCACCACGGCACACTCCACGCGATGCACCGTCACCACTCCCCCGCGCACGACGAAACCGGTGACCGCGTCGGGCGGTACGGGCGTACAGCAGCCCGCGAGCCGTACGGTCGCACCGGGCTCGTCCACGACGGCGTTCGCGCCGGAGGGCGGCGCGGCAGAGCTGTCGACGGCTGGCCTGAGGGGCGCGGCGGAGATCTCCGCGTCCGGTGTGGCGTCGGGCGAGGGGTGCGTGGCGAGCCAGCGCTGGATGGCGATGCGCGCGGCGGGCGTACGCGCATGCTCCAGCCACTCCCTGGAGGGCTCCGAGGACGCGTCCTGACCCATGAGCAGTTGCACGGTGTCGCCGTCCCGCAGGACCGTACTCAGCGTCGCCAGGCGGCCGTTGACGCGCGCGCCCATGCAGGCGTGCGCGTCCTCGCCGTACTGCGCATACGCGGCGTCCACACAGCTCGCGCCCGCGGGCAGCCCGATCGTGCCGCCGTCGGGGCGCAAAACGGTGATCTCCCGGTCCTGGGCGAGGTCTTCGCGGAGGGTGGACCAGAAGGTGTCGGGGTCCGGCGCGGCCTCCTGCCAGTCGAGGAGGCGGGAGAGCCAGCCGGGGCGGGTGGGGTCGACGCGCTCGCCGTCACTGCCCGCTTGCTCCTCCGTAGGAGGAGCGTAGGGATTGCCGAGTGCGATGACGCCGGCCTCGGCGACCTTGTGCATCTGGTGCGTACGGATGAGGACTTCGGCGACCTGGCCGGCCATGGGGGTGCCCCCGGGCGAGTCCGTTCGAGCCTGGGGGAGGGCGACGGCCGTGTGCAGCGACTGGTACAGGTTGAACTTGGGGACGGCGATGAAGTCCTTGAACTCCGAGACCACCGGCGTGAGACAGGTGTGCAGTTCGCCGAGCACTCCGTAGCAGTCGGCGTCCTCGTTCACGAGCACCAGAAGGCGTCCGAAGTCGACGCCGCGCAGTCGGCCGCGCTTGCGGGAGGTGCGGTGCAGGGAGACCAAGTGCCGTGGCCGGATGAGGACTTCGGCCTGCAGCCCGGCCTCGCGCAGGATTTTGCGCACCTCTTCCGCGATCTCCGCGAGGGGATCGTCGGCGCGCGCCGCGTTGTCGACGATGAGCCCCCTGGTGCGCTCGGACTCCTCGGGGTGCAGGATCGCGAAGACGAGGTCCTCGAGCTCGGTCTTGAGCGCCTGGACGCCGAGCCGTTCGGCGAGCGGGATCAGCACGTCCCTGGTCACCTTGGCGATGCGGGCCTGCTTCTCGGGGCGCATGACGCCCAGGGTGCGCATGTTGTGCAGCCGGTCGGCGAGTTTGATCGACATCACGCGTACGTCGTTGCCAGTGGCGACGAGCATCTTGCGGAACGTCTCCGGCTCGGCGGCCGCTCCGTAGTCGACCTTCTCCAACTTCGTGACGCCGTCGACGAGGAAGCGGACTTCCTCGCCGAACTCCTCCCGCACCTGATCGAGCGTCACTTCCGTGTCCTCGACGGTGTCGTGGAGCAGGGAAGCCGTCAATGTCGTGGTTTCCGCGCCGAGTTCGGCGAGGATCAGGGTCACGGCGAGTGGGTGCGTGATGTAGGGCTCGCCGCTCTTGCGCATCTGGCCGCGGTGCGAGGACTCGGCGAGGACGTACGCCCGGCGCAGTGGCTCCAGGTCGGCGTCGGGGTGGTGGGCGCGATGGGCCTCGACCACATGGCTGATCGCGTCGGGCAACCGGTCGCGGCCCGCGGACCCCAGGAGGGCGGCCCGGCCGAGGCGGCGCAGATCGATGCGCGGGCGGCTCCTCCTGCGATGCGCTTCGGGCGCGATCGGGCCGGGCGTCGCGGGGTTCGTGGCCTCCGCACTCATGGGCACCTCCGGCTGCTGGACCGACGGACGGGGCACCCCATGGCGTACACGGCTCTGGGGATGATGTCGTTCCCCCGTCCGGGCCGGTGCTTGATGCTACCGAGCCCAGCACGCTCGGCTGACCGCCTCACGCCGAGCGTGAAACGGATCACCCATTCGAGCGATGGTTCAGAGGTTTACGGCTTCGAGCCACTCTGCGTCGATCTCGCCCTCGGCGACGATCACCGCGGGTCCGGTCATCTCGATCTCGCCATCGGGCCGCTCGGTGATCACCAGGCGTCCGCCGGGCACATCGACGGTGTACGTGGCCGGGGTGCGGGTCACGGCGGGATCGGCGCCGTCCCGTCTCGCCGCCGCCACTGCGACGGCACACGCGCCCGTGCCGCACGAGCGGGTCTCGCTGGCGCCGCGCTCGTGCACGCGCAGAGCGACGTGCTGGGGGCCGCGGTCGACGACGAACTCGACGTTCACCCCGTCCGGGTACGCGGATGCCGGGCTGAACGGCGGGGGTGCGAGCAGGTCTCCGGCGTGGTCGAGGTCGTCCACGAAGGCGACCGCGTGCGGATTGCCCATGTTCACGTTGCGCGCGGGCCAGCTGCGCTCACCGACGCTCACGGTGATGTCCCCTTCGGGGAGGAGCGCCTTGCCCATGCCGACGGTGATGTCGCCCTCCTTGGCGATGTGCACCCTCTTCACGCCCCCACGCGTGGCGACCGCGATGTCCCCTTCGGTCACCTGTCCGGCACGCTGGAGGTAGCGCGCGAACACCCGCACTCCGTTGCCGCACATCTCCGCGATCGAGCCGTCGCCGTTGCGGTAGTCCATGAACCAGTCCGCCTCGGCGGCCATCTCCTTGGCCTCGGGGTGCGCGGCGGACCGTACGACATGCAGCAGACCGTCTCCGCCGATGCCCGCGCGGCGGTCGCAGAGGGCGGCGACGGCGGCTGGGGGCAGGTCGATGGCGTTCTCGGGGTCAGGGACGATCACGAAGTCGTTCTCGGTCCCGTGTCCCTTGAGGAAGGCGATCCGCGTGCTCATTCCTCGATCGTACGGGGTGGGTACGACACCGCGACCCGGGCGGGGCGGGGCCTCAGAGCTCCGAGCAGAATGGGCGCCCGGCTCTCAGCGCAGGCGGGCCACCCGCCACACGGCCAGGACGACGACGAGGGCGACGATCACGGCGTACGCGATCACGACCCGCCAGTCCGGTCGGCGGCCGGAGCCACGCTGCGGCAAGCCGGGCCAGGTGTAGCCGACGCGGCGGGCGGCCATCATGCTCCAGCCCGCGGCGCAGGAGGAGATCAGCAGGCCGAGCATGGCGATCATGGCCCCGCTGTCGCCGAAGTCGAACGCCAGCGGGAAGGCGAACATCAGGGAGCCGAGCGCAGCCAGGCCCACGATGGGCGCGAGCTGCCAGATCCGCAGTCGGCGCTGCGGACGCAGCTCAACCTCGACCTCGGGCTCCGCGAACATCTCGTCGGGCCCGGGTCCGTCGGCGGTCACGCCGCCCGGGGTTTCGTCGGGCCCGTCGGGGCTCAGTCGGTCCCCGTCCGGATCCTGCTGATCCCTTACGGTGTCGTGCTCCGTGCCTTGTGCGGTGTCGCGAGGGCCGGCCTCCATCGCCACGCGCCCTCCCAACTCGGACTCCACTTGGTCGATCGAAGCTCGATGATGGCACGGTGTCAGAGGCCGGGATGGCGGGCGGAGCGTCCCGATGCCATGACGTGATCAGGCTGTAACCGGTCGTTCGACCAATGTCAGAGCGTGCCGGGGAAGTTCCGTGAGATCCGCCGCGGCCCCACTGAGCCAATGCACCCGCGGATCGCGCCTGAACCAGGAATCCTGACGGCGCGCGAAGCGCTTGGTGGCGCGTACGGTCTCGGCCCGCGCCTCGTCGTCGGTGCACTCTCCGGACAGCGACGCCAGAACCTGCTGGTAGCCGAGCGCCCGCGATGCCGTGCGCCCCTCACGCAAGCCTCGCGCCTCCAGCGCGCGTACCTCATCGACCAGCCCTTCGTCCCACATCCGGTCCACCCGGCGGGTGATGCGGTCGTCGAGTTCGGGGCGCGCCACGTCGACGCCGATCTGCACGGTGTCGTAGATGGAGTCGTGGCCGGGCAGGTTGGCGGTGAAGGGCTTGCCGGTGATCTCGATGACTTCGAGGGCGCGGACGATCCGTCGTCCGTTGCTGGGCAGAATCGCATGGGCCGCCTCGGGATCGGCGGCGGCCAGCCGGGCGTGCAGGGCACCCGAGCCGCGCAGAGTCAGCTCCTCCTCCAGGCGGGCCCGCACTTCGGGATCCGTACCGGGAAACTCCAGGTTGTCGACGGCCCCCCGGACATACAGGCCGGAGCCGCCCACGAGGATCGGCCAGCGCCCGTCGGCAAGGAGGGCGTCGATACGTGTGCGCGCGAGCCGCTGGTACTCGGCCACGCTCGCGGTCACCGTCACGTCCCAGATGTCCAGGAGGTGGTGCGGGATGCCTCGACGCTCCTCGGGCGTCAGCTTGGCGGTGCCGATATCCATCCCCCGGTAGAGCTGCATGGAATCGGCGTTGACGATCTCGCCGCCGAGTTGCTGGGCCAGCTGAACTCCCAGATCGGACTTTCCGGCCGCAGTGGGACCGACGACGGCGATGACCCGCGGGGCGGGAGCTGCACTACTCACCGCAACAGTCTCGCAAACCTCAGGGCCTCTCCTCGAACGAGTTACGTGACGCCACGGATCCGGGGTCGTTGCCTGTTGCGAGGTTCCGGCCGCCGGTTTTGAGGACCGGCGACCCGGGCGACGCAATGGGACGCACCGGGCGGCACGGAATTTCGCCCACACGAGTAGGGTATGGAGACGATATGGGCGTTTTTGCACGGCTTCTTCGGAAAGATAAGCCTAAGTCCAAGGGATCGGAGGAGGCGTCAACCGCTGAACCGCAGGCCGACACCCAGACGGCCGAACCCGACGTGAAGGCTGACACGGAGGAAGCGGCGGAAGCGGCGGAGGAAGCTGAGGAGTCGGCCGAGACCGAGTCCGGGGCCGCGGAGAAGTCGGCGGAGTCCACCGAGACCGAGGCGTCGGACGGCGTCGAGATCCCCAAGCAGCAGTCCGCCGAGGAGGCAGCCGACAACGAGGCCGACGAGAGCGCCCGCAAGTAACTGTCCCGCGAGGGAAGGTGCACCATGGGTCTCCTCGAGAGTCTGAAAACCAAACTCACGCCCGCCAAGGGAAAGGTCTCGCACCTCGCGCAGCAGCACGGGGGCAAGATCGAACACGGTCTCGACAAGGCCGCGAAGCTGGCCGACAAGAAGACCAAGGGCAAGTACAGCGACAAGATCCAGACGGGCACCGGCAAGGCCAAGGGTGCCCTGGACCGGCTCGCGCACAAGGAGGGTGACGTGAGGGAGGGCGGCGCGACGCCTCCACCATCCGCACCGCCACCGCCCTCGGCATCCTGAAAGACGGCACTTCGGCGGACGGCCAGGGAGCACTTGGGGCTCCGGGCCGTCCGCCGTGTTGTCGGCCGACGCCCGGCAAGCGACACAGGAAGCCGCACGTGGAGCGAGCCCACCGGGAGAGCCCAGGGTGGCACTCCGCGCGTTCGCCGGCCCCGACGCGCCGAGATCAGCGCCGTCCCGGGGCTCAGCGCCGGGCTCGGCTCCGGCCCGGACGCCCTCGACCTACGCCGGCCGTAGCCGCGCCCGCTACGGCCGCGCCCGTCACCTCGCGCCTACGACCAGGCCGCCACCAAGTACCCCACGCCATAAGGCGCGTCCTCGTACAGCAGGGCGCCGCTGAGCCCCGCGCCCTCGGCCGCGCCCGCCAGCACCTGCCAGGGCGCCCGGCCGGAGGCCATCAACTCGTGAGCCAGCTCGGCGTCCAGCGCCTTGAGTGCCGTCACATCCACCGCTGCCAGCGCACGCGCGACCTCCGCGTCGAACCCCGCCGCCCGCTCGTCCAGATACCCCGGCGCCTTGAGCGACCGGCACGCGCTGGCGTCGCCCATCACCAGCAGTGCCACCCTCGCGGCCCGCGCGACGATTTCCCTTCCACTCTGAATACACCGCTCGACCGCGAGAGGTTCCCCCACACCGAAACCTTCCACGGGAGCGTGGGACCAGTCCGTTCGTCGCAGCAGCCAGGCGGCGACGGCGAGCGAGGTCGGAAGCTCACGCTCCGGCACGGCCGAATCCGGCCTGCTTCCGCCCGGACCGACACCGGGGTCAATGCCCAGACGCACCTCGATGTCCACGCCGAATCCGCGGAACGAACCCCGCGCGCCCTCCGGATACGGCCCCTGCCCGCTCCGCTCGGCAGGGCCGACGACCACGAGCCGGTCGGGGTGGGCAGCGGCCAGTACTCCCAGGGCGTCCGCGCATGCCGCGCGCGCGGTGTCCAGCTCGGGCGCCGCGCCCGCGGCGGCCTCGGGTACGAGCAGCGGCGGGCAGGGGCAGACAGCGGCGGCGACCAGCATGATCGCAGCTTACTGCCGCGGTTCCCCGCCGGAGTTCCAGACCAGCTCGGCGGCCCGGAGCACCCTCTCGTGCGTGAACACAGCGCCCTGGACGTACATGTAGTAGGCGTCACCGCCGAGGTAGCGACAGATGCGCCTGCGCCGCTCGCGCCGTCCCGACTCGTACGTGCGGGCGGTCTCCGCGAGCCTGCGCCCGCCTGGGCCTCTATCAGTGTGCGGAGCAGCCCTCCGTTGGGGCCGGCAGCGGCGCAGGGACTCCCACGGCCGGCAGCCCGAGCATCACGCCCGCGGGCTTCGCGGTCTCGGTCGCGTTGCGCTTCTCCCAGGCATCCCCCGCGCGCGTGCGGCGCACATCGAGGACGGCGCCCTCGGCGAGCAGGTGGTGCGGGGCGGCGTAGGTGATCTCCACGGTGACCACGTCGCCGGGGCGGACCTCGGCATCGGGCTTGGTGAAGTGCACCAGGCGGTTGTCGGGGGCGCGGCCGGAGAGGCGGTGCGTGGCGCCGTCCTTGCGGCCCTCGCCCTCGGCGACCATCAGCTCCAGGGTGCGACCGACCTGCTTCTTGTTCTCCTCCCAGGAGATCTCCTCCTGGAGGGCGACAAGACGCTCGTACCGCGCCTGCACAACCTTCTTGGGGATCTGGTTCTCCATGGTGGCCGCCGGGGTCCCAGGGCGCTTGGAGTACTGGAACGTAAACGCTTGCGCGAAGCGCGCCTCACGGACCACGTGCAGAGTCTGCTCGAAGTCCTCCTCGGTCTCTCCGGGGAAGCCCACGATGATGTCCGTGGTGATCGCGGCGTGCGGGATCGCGGCCCGGACCTTCTCGATGATCCCGAGGTACCGCTCCTGCCGGTACGAGCGGCGCATCGCCTTCAGGACGGGGTCGGAGCCGGACTGCAGCGGCATGTGGAGCTGCGGCATCACGTTCGGCGTCTCGGCCATCGCGGCGATCACGTCGTCCGTGAAGTCGCGCGGATGCGGCGAGGTGAAGCGGACGCGCTCCAGGCCCTCGATCTTCCCGCAGGCCCGCAGCAGCTTGCTGAAGGCCTCACGGTCGCCGATGTCGGAGCCGTAAGCGTTTACGTTCTGCCCGAGCAGCGTGATCTCGCTGACGCCTTCGCCGACCAGCGCCTCGATCTCGGCGAGGATGTCGCCGGTCCTGCGGTCCTTCTCCTTGCCCCGCAGCGCCGGGACGATGCAGAACGTGCAGGTGTTGTTGCATCCGACGGAGATGGAGACCCACGCGGCGTACGCGCTCTCGCGGCGGGTCGGCAGCGTCGACGGGAACGCCTCGAGCGACTCGGCGATCTCGACCTGCGCCTCTTCCTGTACGCGGGCGCGCTCCAGAAGGACGGGCAGCTTGCCGATGTTGTGCGTCCCGAAGACGACGTCCACCCAGGGCGCCTTCTTCACGATGGTGTCGCGGTCCTTCTGCGCGAGACAGCCGCCGACAGCGATCTGCATCCCGGGCCGCTTCGACTTCATCGGCGCGAGGCGGCCGAGATTGCCGTACAGGCGGTTGTCGGCGTTCTCCCGCACGGCGCACGTGTTGAAGACGACGACATCCGCGTCCCCGTCCGCCCCCTCGGGCGCACGTACATAGCCGGCGTCCTCCAGCAGCCCGGAGAGCCGCTCGGAGTCGTGGACGTTCATCTGGCACCCGTAGGTGCGCACCTCGTAAGTCTTCGCGCTCATCTCGTACACCAGAGTACGGGGTCCCTACGCGCGCGTGGCCGGGTATTCCGGGCCGTACGGTCCCCACGCGCACGAGCGGGTGCCTTGCGCGTCCGGCCCTGGTCATCCTCGTCGGTGAGCTGGCAGGATCGCGCGCATGTTCCAGGAACTCTCCCGTATCGGCAGACGTCGGGCCCTGCAGGGTTCGGCCGCCGCCTTTGTGGCCTTCGGGCTGCTGTTGTGGTGGCTGCTGCCCCTGGGCGAGAGCTCGCCGGGCGGGACGGTGGTCTTCAGCACGGGGACGCGTACCGGGGTCTACGAGCTGTACGGGAAGCTGCTGCGAAAAGAGCTCGCGAAGGACATGCCGGGTCTGGACGTGCAGCTGCGGAACAGCGAGGGGTCGCAGGAGAACCTGGAGTGGGTGGCTACCGGGAAGGTCGACTACACGATCGCGCAGGCCGACGCGGTGGAGCAGTACAAGCTTGACGGCGAGCCGGGCGCAGACCTGCTGCGCGGCTGCGCGCGGCTGTACGACGACTACGTGCACGTCGTCGTCCCGCGCGCCTCCTCCGTGGATTCCATCGCGGAGCTGCGGGGCAAGAAAGTGGCCGTCGGACCGGCCGGTTCCGGGGTGCGGCTGATCGCGGAGCATGTGCTCAAGGCGGCCGGCCTCGACCCGGAGAAGGACATCGAGCCACTGTCCGACGGCATACGAACGATGCCGGAGCTGCTCCGGGAGGGCAAGATCGATGCCTTCTTCTGGTCCGGGGGGCTCCCGACGTCTGCCGTGGCCGACCTCTCGACCAGCCTCGACATCAGGCTGGTCGAGATCGGTGAAGAACTCGTCGAGAAGCTGCACCAGCAGCGCGGGGCGTCCCGCTACTACCGGGCCGCCGTCATGCCCGCAGACGCCTATCCCAAGGCCCAGGACTCCCCAGTGCAGACGATTGCGGTGACCAACCTGCTCGTGACGCGCGTCGGCACCGATGCCGAGCTGACAGAGCGGCTGACCCAGACGGTGATCGACAGCCGCGACCGCATCGGTGGCAAGGTGCACGCGGCACAGCGCGTGGACCTCCGCACGGCGATCTACACCGACCCCCTGGATCTGCACGAGGGCGCGCGGCGCTACTACCGCTCGGTCAAGCCGTAGCAGACACCAAGCAGGCGCTGAAGGGGCCCGTACAAACGGTGTGGTGAGGGGCAGCCCGGGAGGGACCGCCGAAGCTCCCCGCAAGCCGTGGCGGCCCGCTCAAGCCGCAGGCCCCGAGCGCGGCACGGTCACCGTCACCCTCAGACCGTGCGGCTCGTGGCGGTCGTACGCGATCGAGCCGCCGCCGGCCGCGAGCAACGTCCGGGAGATGGACAGCCCGAGACCCGACCCCTTGATGTTCTGGTGGCCGGCGCTGCGCCAGAAGCGGTCGCCGATGCGGGCGAGTTCCTCATCGCTGAGGCCCGGCCCGCGGTCGGTGACGACGATGGTCGAGACCTTGCCGTCGGAAGCCACCTCGACCTCGACGCACTCACCCTCGGGTGTGAACTTCAACGCGTTGTCGATCACCGCGTCCAGGGCGCTGGAGAGGGCGATCGGGTCGGCCCAGGCGGTCGTGGCGGGGCAGGCCCCGACGAGTCGTACGCCCTTGTCGTCGGCCACCGGCGACCAGGACGCCACGCGCTCGGCGGTCAGCTCGCCGATGTCGGTGAGCCGCAGGTCCGCCTCGGTGTGCTCAGCGAGGGCGAGGTCGAGGAGGTCGTCCAGGACCTGGGCGAGGCGCTTGCCCTCGGTGCGGACAGAGGCGATCTCCTCGTTGCCCTCGGGGAGTTCCAGGGCGAGCAGTTCGATGCGCAGCAACAGGGCGGACAGGGGGTTGCGCAGCTGGTGCGAGGCGTCGGCGACGAAGGCGCGCTGCTGTTCCAGTACGTCCTCGACGTTGTCGGCCATCTCGTTGAACGACCGGGCCAGGCGCCTGAGTTCAGGGGGACCGCCGGCGGCCGCGACCCGGGACTTCAGGCGCCCGGTCGCGATGTCGTGGGTGGTGGCGTCGAGGACGCGTACGGGCCTCAGCACCCAGCCGGTCAGGCGCAGCGCGGCACCGAGCGCGAGGAGCATCGCGGCGGCCTCGCCCGCGCCGATGATCAGCCAGCCGTACAGGATTCTTGAGCGCATCTGCCCGGTGGGCGAGTCGGTGACCACGACCGCCACGACGTCGCCGTCCCGGATGACAGGAGACGCGACGACGAGACGGTTGCGTTGCCACGGCCAGACCTGCGCGGGCTCGTGGCTGCGGCGGCTCGCGAGCGCCTCGTTGAACGAGTCGAGGACCTCACCTTCCTCCGGGTCGAGGACCTCACCCTCCTCCGGGAGGTTCCAGTTCGTGGGTGCGTGAGCCATCGGTCCTCGGCCGCGATAGAAGACGCCGACCTTGATGCCGTACACCTTGTGGTACTTGACGAGTTCCTTCTGCAGGGTCTTACCGCGCTCGCCCGGGGGGGCTACCGGTGAGCCGCTCGGGCTGTCGATGTCGACGAACTGCGCGAGCGACGCGAAGTGTGCCGTGTCGTCGATCCTGTCGACGACCACCCTCTGCTGCTGGGCCGCCGCCAGGCTCACGGCGAGCGGGATACCGAGGGCGAGCAGGACGGCCGCCATCAGGATGATGAGCAGCGGAAGGAGACGTGAGTGCACCTGAGCCCGCTACGCCACAGGGGCGACGAGCCGATAGCCGACGCCGCGCACGGTCTCGATCAGGGCGGGCATGCGCAGCTTGGAGCGCAGGGAGGCGACATGCACTTCCAGGGTGCGGCCGGTCCCTTCCCAGCTGGTGCGCCACACCTCGCTGATGATCTGCTCCCGCCGGAACACCACTCCGGGGCGCTGGGCGAGGAGCGCGAGAAGGTCGAACTCCTTGCGGGTCAGTTGGACAATCGAACCGTCCACGCTGACCTGACGGGTGGGCAGTTCGATACGTACGGGACCCAGGTGCAGGGAGGTCTCTCCGGGTGCAGCCGCTTCGTCGGGAACGGTGCGTCGGCTGACGGCGTGGATACGAGCGAGCAGTTCACCGGTGTCGTAAGGCTTCACTACGTAGTCATCGGCGCCTAGGTTGAGTCCGTGGATCCGAGAACGTACGTCGGAGCGCGCGGTCACCATGATGACCGGGGTACTGGTGCGCTTACGGATCTTGCCGCACACCTCGTAGCCGTCCTGGTCGGGCAACCCCAGGTCGAGCAGCACCACTCCGAAGCCCGCACCCTCCGGAACAAGCGCCTGGAGCGCCTCCTCGCCGCTGCGGGCGTGCGTGACGTCGAAGCCATGGCGCGCGAGGACCGCGGACAGAGCGGCGGCGACATGGTTGTCGTCCTCGACGAGGAGCAGTCGCATTCCGGCCCCCTTCGGTTCATCGGCCATACAGTCTCGGCGCGTAGAGATGGGCACGCACGCGTGCACCATGGAAGTCACGCCGATGCACAAGTACGGCGTCAAGAGGGTTCGGGTCGCGGCGGGCTTCCGTTACCCAGCCGGTACGGACCGGAGGCGACCGTTCACGAAGAGTGTCCGGTTGCTATCAGATCGTTATGCTCAATTTCCCCTCAGATGTAATGACGCTGGTCGTAAGGCGTTACTACTGTCCTCCGCAACCGAGGAGGACGGAGCAAGAGGCCGATGACCGAAGTATCGGTGACCAAGGACGCCGTACCCACGGCTGATGATCTGGTCGTGCTGAAGAACGTCAACAAGCACTTCGGCGCGTTGCACGTGCTCCAGGACATCGACCTGACCATCGCTCGTGGTGAAGTCGTCGTGGTCATCGGACCCTCCGGGTCCGGAAAGTCCACCCTGTGTCGCGCCATCAACCGCCTGGAGACCATCGAGTCGGGAACCATCTCGATCGACGGAAAGCCGCTGCCCGCAGAGGGCAAGGAGCTCGCGCGACTGCGCGCCGACGTCGGCATGGTCTTCCAGTCCTTCAATCTGTTCGCGCACAAGACGGTGCTCGAGAACGTGACGCTGGGCCAGCTCAAGGTCCGCAAGGCGGACAAGAAGGCCGCCGAGGTGAAGGCGCGGGCGCTGCTCGACCGGGTGGGCGTCACCGCCCAGGCGGACAAGTACCCCGCACAGCTCTCGGGCGGTCAGCAGCAGCGTGTCGCGATCGCGCGGGCGCTGGCGATGGACCCCAAGGTCATGCTCTTCGACGAGCCGACCTCGGCCCTCGACCCGGAGATGATCAACGAGGTCCTGGAGGTCATGCAGCAGCTCGCCCGCGACGGTATGACCATGATCGTCGTCACGCACGAGATGGGCTTCGCTCGTTCGGCTGCCAACCGTGTCGTTTTCATGGCGGACGGCAAGATCGTCGAAGAGGCTGTGCCGGACCAGTTCTTCAGCAACCCGCGCAGTGACCGTGCCAAGGACTTCCTGTCGAAGATCCTGCACCACTGACGACCCGCGCCACCCGCAACGACGGCATTCTCCTCACCACTCAAAGGATGTTCACCATGAAGTTTCGCAAGGTCACCGCCGCGGCGGCCACTGCGCTCGTCCTCTCCCTTACCGCGACGGCCTGTGGTGGAGACGGCGACAGCGACAGCGCCGACACGGGGTCGGGGTCCGGGGGCGGCGACAAGATCACGATCGGCGTCAAGATCGACCAGCCCGGCATCGGCCAGAAGACCGCGGACGGCACGTACGAGGGCTTCGACATCGACGTAGCGACATACGTCGCCAAGGAACTCGGTTACACCGAGGACCAGATCGAGTGGAAGGAAGCGAAGAGCGCCGACCGCGAGACCATGCTCGATCGCGGTGACGTCGACTTCATCGCCGCCTCGTACTCGATCACCCCCGAGCGCGACCAGAAGGTGGACTTCGCCGGTCCCTACCTTCTCGCGCACCAGGACTTGCTCATCCGCGCCGATGACAACATCACCAAGGGCGAGGACCTGAACGGCAAGAAGCTCTGCTCCGTCACCGGGTCCACCTCGGCGCAGAACGTCACGGAGGAGATCGCTCCCCAGGCCCAATTGCAGGAGTATGGCGGCTACTCCGAGTGCCTGACCGGTCTGGAAAACGAGGCCGTCGACGCGCTCACCACAGACGACTCGATCCTCGCCGGTTACGCCGCCCAGGAGCAGTTCAAGGGCAAGTTCAAGCTGGCCGGTCTGAAGCTGAGCAACGAGAACTACGGCATCGGCGTCAAGGAGGGCAGCGACCTCAAGGCCAAGATCAACACTGCCCTGGAGAAGATGGTCGAGGACGGCTCCTGGGAGGAGTCTGTCAAGGCGAACTTCGGCCCGGCCAACTACAAGAACGAGCCGGCCCCCAAGATCGGCCAGATCGTCGAGTGACACCGCTGACTCAACGTCAGCAGGCAGCATAGGCGCGCCGCCGCCCACAGCAGCGGCGCGCCGTCTCGTCCAGACACGCGGAAGCGCGGGAAATCGTGTTCGACTTTCTTGAAGGCTACGACCTGCTTGGGGCGTTCTGGGTAACGGTGCAACTCACCGTCTACTCCGCCATCGGCTCACTGATCTGGGGAACACTGCTGGCCGCCATGCGGGTCAGCCCCGTGCCTCTCATGCGTGGCTTCGGCACGGCGTACGTGAACGTAGTGCGGAACATCCCCCTGACCGTCATCATCGTCTTCACCTCGTTGGGACTGTTCTCGACGCTGAGAATCCAACTCGGCGCGGAGGAGTTCACGACGATCAACTTCCGGCTCGCGGTACTCGGGCTGGTCGCCTACACATCCGCCTTCGTCTGCGAGGCGGTGCGCTCCGGTATCAACACTGTGCCCGTCGGCCAGGCCGAGGCGGCACGCGCCATCGGGCTGAGCTTCACCCAGGTCCTCGGGCTCATCGTGCTGCCGCAGGCCTTCCGTTCGGTGGTCGGACCGCTGACCAACGTACTGATCGCGCTCACCAAGAACACGACCGTGGCGGCAGCGATCGGGGTGGCGGAAGCCGCCTACCTGATGAAGCGAATGATCGAGAACGAGGCCGAGCTCCTGCTGATCTCTGCCATCTTCGCGTTCGGATTCGTCTGCCTCACCCTCCCGACGGGCCTGATCCTCGGCTGGGTGAGCAAGAAGGTGGCGGTGAAGCGATGACCTCCATTCTCTACGACGCCCCTGGCCCCCGCGCCAAGCGCCGGAATATCCTGCTCACCGTGGTCTTCCTGGCCGCTTTCGCGGCCGTGCTGTGGTGGGTCTACCGGACCCTGGACGAGCGGAACCAACTCGACTGGGACAAGTGGAAGCCGTTCTTCACCGACTCCCGTGCCTGGACGACATATATCCTGCCAGGACTCGAGAACACACTCATCGCCGCGTCGCTCGCCTTGGTCATCGCGCTTCCGCTCGGTGCGCTCTTCGGCATCTCCCGGCTCTCGGACCACTGGTGGGTCCGTCTGCCCTCCGGCGGCGTCGTGGAGTTCTTCCGCGCCATTCCGGTTCTGATCCTGATGCTGTTCGCCAACGAGCTCTACACACAGTTCGAAGGCATCAGCTCGGACGACCGGCCCCTGTATGCCGTGGTCACGGGCCTTGTCCTCTACAACGCCTCGGTGCTCGCCGAGATCGTACGGGCCGGCATCCTGTCCCTCCCGAAAGGGCAGGGCGAAGCCGCCATGGCCATCGGAATGCGCAAGGGCCAGATCATGCGGAGCGTGCTTCTGCCGCAGTCGGTCACCGCGATGCTCCCAGCCATCGTCAGTCAGCTCGTGGTCATCGTGAAGGACACCGCGCTGGGCGGCGCGCTGCTCACGTTCTCCGAACTGCTCGCGTCTGTCCGCCCGATGAGTTCCTTCTACGGGGCGAACACCATCGCCTCCTTCACCATCGTCGCGCTGATCTTCGTTGCTCTGAACTTCGCGCTCACCACCTTCGCGAGCTGGCTGGAGAGAAGGCTGCGCCGCGCCAAGAAGTCCACTGGCGCAGTACTCGGAGCCGACGCGGTCGCCGAACTCAGTGCTCCCGGCGAGCACGTTGACGTGACCCACGAGGTCGAGAAGGGCCCGTGAACGGCGCGCTTGCACCGAAGAACTGACGAGATGTGAAATCCCGGAGGCAGTGGCATGATCGCCACTGCCTCCGTCACTTGACGCAAGCACCACGAATAGGTTGCATACGTTCTGTGATCGTGCACCCTGCTCCATCTGCCTGTTCCCGAACGTTCCGGCGGTGGTAGCGCTCCACCACCACGTCGCGAAAGGCCAGTTCACCGAAAGAGGTCGGCAGCCATTCCCAGGCGGTCGCCCTTCAGCCGGGGCCGCCCCGGACGTCCAGTACGCGGCGGGGCGAGGTCGTTGAGGACCGCGCCAGCAGGCAAGCGGTCCCGCTCGGCCGCTACAAGCGGGCGAGGCGTCCCTGGCCAGTCAAGTCGGTGATGACGTAGACCGTTTCACAGCTGCGCCTGCTGGTCTTCCGGCAGGTGCGATGGCGTACGACCTAGGCGGCGTGCGGGGAGTCGAGGCCATCGACGGTCAGGACCTGGACCACGCAGGCCTCCTTGCGGCCATGCCCCTCGCTACGGTCATCGAACTTCGCGGCCACCTGCGTCCAGGGCAGCGTGTGCAGCCACTCGTAGAGGCTGGCCTGGTTCTTCCTCACGCATAGCGCGTAGTGCGTCTTCTTGTCCTCGACCAGGAAGCGGGCGTGGCCACGGTGTGCGTGCCGAGTATGGGCTGTCCCGGTCACCCCGGTCAGGTCGAACGGGGCCAACAGGCCGGCGAAGCAGGTGATTCATTCCTCTTGTCCGGTACCCGCAACGGCGTGACGGTTAGCCTTCACCGGTCTTGGCGGCGAGCACATGCGCACCGGGTGTGTCGTCGTGGCGCGAGCCTCGGGCGCTCTTGCCGTCCGCCACCAAGGTGTTGGCGCGGACGGATCGTCGGTCGACGGCGTCGCGAGGGATGTCGCGTTCGGGGACGCTTGGAGCCGCCCAGTTGAGGGTCACGGACGCGGACGGCATGCGGAGCACCTGCTTCGCCACCAACACTCCCGACCGGCCGAACGCCGAACTCGAGCTCCGCCACCGGCTCCGGGCCCACGTGGAGGACTGCATCCGGGCCGCGCGGTCGACCGGGCTACGGAACCTGCCCCTGCACGACACCGCGTAGAACCAGGTCTGGCTCGAGATCGTCCAGATCGCGCTCGACCTGCTGGCCTGGATGCCCATGCTCGCCCTGACCAGCCAGGCAAGACGCTGGGAACCGCGCCGCCTACGGTTCCGCCTGTTCTCCGCGGCCGGCCAGCTCGTCACCACCGGCCGACGCCGCATCCTCCGCCTCGCCCGCCACTGGCCCTGGACAGCGGAGATCACCACAGCCCTCGAACTGCTCGTGCTCCTGCCGACCCCGGCTGACCAGCGAATTCACCCTCCCAGCGAGAGAGCGTTCCAGTCCGGAGCAGTGGAACCCGGCGCACCCGAGACGACGCTCGGGCCCTCGGCCTTCCCACAATCAGCCGCACAAAGCGAAACGGCGCGCCGACTCTACCTGCAGACCGTCACGAAAGTCATCCGGACTTCGAGGTCCGCGGGCATTTCTCATGACTGGCAATGCATTTACGTCAATGGCTGAATCTCATCGCCTGACGACAGGAACCTCAAATGATCCTCAATTTCCGGAACTCAATTGACATGCTTTTCAGCTGACTCATAGAGTGAGCATGTCAACCCGGCACAGGGGAACTGAATCCAAGAGAACGGGGATTTGAGTGCGTACGACAACGAGAATCATCCTAGCAGGCTCCGCAATGCTCGGCCTCATGCTCTCGGCGCCCGCCACGGCGTCAGCAGCCGCTCAGGGATGGCCGACAGGATGCTCGTACGAAGTCGTTGACTCGAAAATGACTGTGGCGAAGTGCAGCAACTCGCATGGCGGCCACTACCGCGCCTCCGCGACGTGCAAGGACACAGACACTGGCGCCCTCAAGTTTTTCGATGGCGACTGGCGGAATAATGGCTCGTTCTCCAGGGCCTATTGCCAGGGCTCGACCAGAGCTGTGTCCGCCGGCATCTGGACCAAGGCGTCCTGAATGCGAGGCGCCAGGCCTCCCGCACATGGCACACCGCTAAATGACCGCGCAGCGAAAGGATCCACGTCAATGAAGAAGTGGTCGATTCTCGCCACAGGTGGCGTGGTAGCCGCCTTCACCCTCGGCTTCCAGGGGGCAGCCTCCGCAGCGCCCACTGGAGCAACCGCCTGGCCGACGGGCTGCACCTACCAGAGCAACTTCGAAAACGGTGCGATGGCCCGCTGCACCAACAGCAACGGCGGCCACTACAAGGCCAGCGTCAATTGCACACGCTGGGACGGGGGCGGCATTGTCGTCATCGATGCTCCCAGGTGGCGTACCAGCGGCTGGTCGCAGGTCTTCTGCCCATCACAGACGCAGTTCTCCTCGGCCGGGATCATCACCAAGTCCACGTAAGGGCGGCTGCTCGGGGCGCGTGGGCCACTCCCCTGCGGAATGCCGTCCTGAGGGCTTTCCAATGAAAACGCTCAGACGCGGGCGAGTATCAACAGGACATATCCGCAACCTGGGACTGACCACGGCTTTCAAGGGGAGGACAGATGGGTTTGTGTACCGAGCTCCCGACGCCTCCTTAAAAGGCCATCCCCGCTGCCCTAGAGGGTCGAGGAAAAACACCGTCCGCAGCGTCCACTGGGCATGTCTCACCCCACCCATGCTGCGCCTTTCCTACGGACGCTAAACTCTGCAGTGTCCGAGCATGCCCCCTTACTAGGAACCGCCTTTACGCAAGTAAAGGCGGTTCCTAGCCTCGATCGTTCGTGTCCCCGTCAGCTTGCTGACGGGGACACTGCATCTATTTGTGGGATCTAACCTCAATCTTTCGTGACGGTCTGCAGGTAGAGTCGGCGCGCCGTTTCGCTTTGTGCGGCTGATTGTGGGAAGGCCGAGGGCCCGAGCGTCGTCTCGGGTGCGCCGGGTTCCACTGCTCCGGACTGGAACGCTCTCTCGCTGGGAGGGTGAATTCGCTGGTCAGCCGGGGTCGGCAGGAGCACGAGCAGTTCGAGGGCTGTGGTGATCTCCGCTGTCCAGGGCCAGTGGCGGGCGAGGCGGAGGATGCGGCGTCGGCCGGTGGTGACGAGCTGGCCGGCCGCGGAGAACAGGCGGAACCGTAGGCGGCGCGGTTCCCAGCGTCTTGCCTGGCTGGTCAGGGCGAGCATGGGCATCCAGGCCAGCAGGTCGAGCGCGATCTGGACGATCTCGCGTGAGGTGCCATTGCCCCATGACCGCTCCAACACGTGGCTCGGCCTTGATTCGCTAATCGTCTGTCGACCAGCCGGAGAGGGCACTGCCGACGTCACTTGACGCAAACACCGGCAATGGGTTGCATACGTTCTGTGATCGCGCACCCCGCTCCAACTGCCAGTCCCGATAAGACACCCAGGACACCGCTCCGGGCAGGGGGCACCGCGCCGTGGATCCGGTGATCATCGTCGGAGCGGGGCCCGTCGGGCTCACGCTGGCGCTGGCGCTGGCGCGTCAAGAGGTCCCGTCCGTCGTTCTGGACGAGGGACCTGGTAAGGACGAGCAGCGGCCCGCACGAACCGTCGTACTTCGCGAGGACACCGCCGCGCTGATGGAGCGGCTCGCGGGATTCCCGATCGCCGAGGCCGGGTTCCGTTGGTCCGGATGGCGATCGATGCGGCGCAAGCAGGTGATGCAGCAGATCACGTTCGGCGACGACGAGCCCGCGCCGCTGCACATCGCCCAGCACGTGCTGACGGCCGCCCTGAGGGACGCGATCGCGGGCGAGCGCCTGGTCAAGGTCGCAGTGGAGAACCGCCTCGACTCGATAGAGCAGGAGGCGGCGGGCGTGACGGCGCACACGCGCGGCCCCAAGGGCACGTGGTGGCGCGGCAGTTACCTGATCGGCTGCGACGGTCCGCGCTCGACCGTGCGCAAGCTCCAGGACATCCGCTTTGCGGGACGTACGGCCGTGGAACGACACGCCGTCGCGGCGCTGCGTACGGAACTTCCGTGGCCCGGTGAGGCGTTGTTGCATCGGACACCGCCGTGGCGGACGTCGGGGCCTTCGGCCGGGGAGGTGACCGGGCGTCCCCTCGCCGACGGCGTGTGGCGGCTGGACTGGCTGCTGCCGCCGGGGAAGGACCTGGTCACGCCCGAGCTGCTGGTGGCGCGCGTCCGGGAGACCCTCGCGGGCTGGAGCGGGGGTTCCACACCTCCGTACGAACTGCTCGACACCGGAGTCCACACCGTCCACCACCGGCTGGCCCGCCGGTGGCGCGTCGGCCGTGTCTTCCTCGCCGGGGACGCCGCGCATCTGCTGGGCGCGCTCGGCACCCAAGGGCTCGACGAGGGCCTGCGGGACGCCGACAACCTCGCGTGGAAGCTGGCCCTCGCCTGGCACCACGGGCCGCACGAGGCGCTGCTCGACAGCTATCAGGTGGAACGGCGTGCCATCGTCGCCACCCGGCTGCGCGCGGCCGACCAGTCGCTGCCGCTGCTGCGCGCCGGCGGAGGCCTGCGTTCCGTCGTGCCCGGCACGGCGCGCGGTCATGATGCGCTGCTCACAGATGGTCACCTGGGACGCGGCCCTCTGGGTGCGCCGGCGGCGTACGCCGATTCGCCGCTCACGCCTCAACGCTCCGAGTCGGCGGTCGAGGTCGCCACGGAGGTGGGTGCTCCGGTCGTCGATGTACGGGTGACGGCGGAGGACGGTTCGTTCGTACAGCTGCGGGATCGGCTGGGCCGTGGAGCGCTCCTCGTGCTGCTGATCGCGCCGGGTACGGGTGTGTGGGAGCGCAAGCACTGGGTGACGGCCGGGATCATGCCGCGGCTCGCGGCTGCCGTGACCGCGCTGCCGCACCCCGCCGAATTGCTCGTCGCCGAGGCCTATCCGGGCGCCGCTGCGCACACCGTGCTGCTGATCCGCCCCGACGGACACCTGGTCACGGCGTTGAGCGGGGTGCGCCCGGCGGATCTGTACCAGGCTGCCGAGGCGACGCTGGGCGGACCACGGGCCACGGCCGAGGCCACGGCGGGAACGAGCTGAGCCGCCCCCTGTCCACACGGTGCCACCGAGCCGCTTGTCCATACGGCGATCCCGAGTTGACCGGCCCGCACCGCCATGGTGTACTCCGGATCGTGACCGACACCTGTGTGCACCTGTGGCGGAAGGTCCATGTGGACCTCGTCCGCTATGCGGGCTGCGTGTGTCACTCGTCCTGCTGAATTCGCATCCCAGTCACCCGCGCGCGCCACCCCTGTTCGGCCCGCGCCCCGCGCGAACACTCATCAGGACGGTACCCGTGTCTGTGTCACCCTCTGTCTCCGCTCCCACTGACACCACGCCCACTCGCACCACCCCCACCCAGGCCGACCTGCTCGACTTCGTCCGGCGAACGGCCGCCGACACCGAGCTGATCGCCTCGCTCCCGCTCGACCCCGAGGGCCGTACCTGGGTACGCCTGGAAGGCCCCGGTGGCAGTGAAGCCTGGCTCATCGGCTGGCCGCCCGGCACCGAAACCGGCTGGCACGACCACGCCGAGTCGGTCGGTGCCTTCCTCACGGCGTCGGGCGAGCTCAAGGAGAACTCGCTCACGGCCCGGCTGCCCACCGACGGCTGGAAGACCCTGGAACTCACCGAGGGAATCGACCAGGAACGACGACTGCCGGCCGGCAAGGGACGTGCCTTCGGCCGCAACCATGTGCACGAGGTACTCAACGAGTCCACCGAGGAGCACGCCATCTCCGTCCACGCGTACTACCCGCCACTGCCCCGGATCCGCCGCTACAGCCGTACCGGCCAGGTCATGCGCCTTGAACAGGTCGAACACCCGGAAGACTGGCAGTGAGCGCCGAACGCCCCGTGGGAATCGACGAGTTGCTCGAGCGCGTCCGCTCCGACCTCGACCGCGTCGAGGCTGCGGACGCCTACGATGCCGCGCAGGCCGGCGAGGCTCTACTGGTCGACATCCGTTACGCGTCTCTGCGCGACCGCGACGGGCTGATCCCCGGCGCCCTCGTCGTCGAGCGCAACGAACTCGAGTGGCGGCTCGACCCACAGGGCAACCATCGCGCCCCCGAGGCCTCGAGTCACGATCTACGGGTCGTGGTGGTCTGCAACGAGGGCTACGCGTCGAGCCTGGCGGCCGCGTCATTGCGGCAGTTGGGGCTGCGTCGGGCGACCGATCTGGTGGGCGGGTTCCAAGCTTGGCGGGCGGGCGGGTTTCCGGTGACGCCCGTCACCAACATCCCCGGACAACACACCTAGACAGCAGGCTTCCATGGCGCATTGGAAGTCCCTGTCTCAGGCCCCGCCTTCAGAACCCTTCGTCCCCCAACCCCTCCGTGTCCTCCCCCTCTTCCTCCAATGCCTGGCGGACCACGCGAAGGGCCATGCCCTCGGAGTAGCCCTTGCGGGCGAGCATGCCCGCAAGGCGCCGTAGCCGCTTGTCGCGGTCGAGGCCTCGGGTGGAGCGGAGCTTGCGGGCCACGAGTTCGCGCGCTGTCGCCTCCTCCTGCTCGGAGTCGAGTTGAGCCACGGCTTCGTCGATCAGCGTCGAGTCCACACCCTTGGTCCGCAGCTCCTGCGCGAGCGCCCGTCGGGCCAGGCCCCGGCCGTGGTGGCGGGACTCCACCCAGGCGTCCGCGAAGGCACTGTCGTTGATCAGGCCGACCTCTTCGAAGCGGGACAGCACCTCGTCCGCCACGTTGTCCGGGATCTCGCGCTTGCGCAGCGCGTCCGCGAGTTGCTTCCGCGTGCGCGGGGTCCCGGTGAGCAGACGCAGGCAGATAGCCCGCGCCCGCTCAGCCGGGTCCCCTGAAGGCTCCCCCGCCTCGGCCCTCGACGAGGAAGGAGGGCCTCCGTCCTTCAGGCCACCGGACGACTCCCCGTAGCCGCGCCTCCGGCGGCCACGAGACCGTCCATCACGGCCACCGCCCCGGCTTACGCCGCTGCTTGGCGCACCGTCACCACGGCGCGGGTCGCCGTCCAACCCGTCACCGCCGTTCGCCCTGTCGCCCTCTCCGACGGAGCCGACATCACCTCGATGCCCCCGCTCCTCCGGGACACTGGGGTAGACGTACTCAGCCCAGTCGGTTCGTCGCGTCATGGATCAGCTCTTGGGCGCCGCGGCCTTGGATTTGGTGACCTTGGCCGCCGGAGCGGGCACGGTCTTCGCGGCCTCGTTCGGGACGGCCGAGACCGCCGCGTCGGCGCCCGGCTCGGCGGTCGGCTCCACCGGCTTCACGCCGACGCCCAGCTTCTCCTTGATCTTCTTCTCGATCTCGTTGGCGAGGTCGGGGTTGTCCTTCAGGAAGTTGCGAGCGTTCTCCTTGCCCTGGCCGAGCTGGTCGCCCTCGTACGTGTACCAGGCGCCGGCCTTGCGGACGAAGCCGTGCTCCACGCCCATGTCGATCAGGCCGCCCTCGCGGCTGATGCCCTGCCCGTAGAGGATGTCGAACTCGGCCTGCTTGAAGGGCGGCGCGACCTTGTTCTTGACGACCTTGACACGGGTACGGTTGCCCACCGCGTCCGTACCGTCCTTCAGGGTCTCGATGCGGCGGATGTCCATGCGCACCGAGGCGTAGAACTTCAGCGCCCGGCCACCGGTCGTGGTCTCCGGGGAGCCGAACATCACGCCGATCTTCTCGCGCAGCTGGTTGATGAAGATCGCGGTGGTCTTGGACTGGTTGAGCGCGCTGGTGATCTTCCGGAGGGCCTGGCTCATCAGGCGGGCCTGCAGGCCCACGTGGGAGTCGCCCATCTCGCCCTCGATCTCGGCGCGTGGCACGAGCGCGGCGACGGAGTCGATGACGATGAGGTCGAGGGCGCCGGAGCGGACGAGCATGTCCACGATTTCCAGGGCCTGCTCGCCGTTGTCCGGCTGGGAGAGGATCAGGTTGTCGATGTCGACGCCGAGCTTCTTCGCGTACTCGGGGTCGAGTGCGTGCTCCGCGTCCACGAACGCCACCTGGCCGCCGGCCTTCTGTGCGTTCGCCACCGCGTGCAGTGTCAGGGTCGTCTTGCCGGAGGACTCCGGTCCGTACACCTCCACCACTCGGCCGCGCGGGATGCCGCCGACGCCGAGCGCGACGTCGAGTGCGGTCGACCCGGTGGGGATGACCTCGATGGGCTCGTTCGGCCGCTCGCCCATGCGCATCACTGCGCCCTTGCCGAACTGCCGTTCAATCTGTGCGAGTGCGGCTTCGAGCGCCTTCTCGCGGTCGGTTCCTGCCATGGGTTCCACCCGATTTGCTTGAGTCGATCGCTTCACGTCAAAGACGCTAACGCCTGCCACTGACAATGCGCCCCGACGCCCGTCCTGCCTGTGGATAACTCGGGCACTTCCCCGCGAAATCACCGTCGAGAGCCCCGCCGGAGATTCCATGAGAATGGATGTTCGATTTTGGTGTCAAGCGCACCACACGCCTCAGCCGCGACCCGTGGGTGTGTGCAATGCCCTATGAGGAGTCCCGCACGGCTTTCCCGGCCGCTTCCTCCTCCGCTTCCCCTTCCACGACCGGCTGGGTCCTCCCCGACCCGCGCAACACGCCTCGTATGCGCGCGAGGATGGCGCCCGAGCCCCGCCTGCGGTGCCCGTGCACCCGAGGGTCGTCCGTGACGTCGTACCGCTTCACGTACGCCCCCAGGAACGCCTGCAGCGTGGCGACCGCGGGGATGGCGATCAGCGCGCCGACGGCGCCGAGCAGTGCGGTGCCCGCGATGACCGATCCGAAGGCGACCGCCGGGTGGACGTCCACGGTCCTGGCGGTCAGCTTGGGCTGCAGCACGTAGTTCTCGAACTGCTGGTAGATCACGACGAAGATCATCACCCACAGCGCGTACCAGGGATCGACCGTGAAGGCGATCAGCATCGGCAGAGCGCCGGCGAGATATGTGCCGATCGTGGGGATGAACTGCGAGACCAGGCCCACCCAGACGGCGAGCACGGGCGCGTAGTCCACGCCGAGGAACTCCAGCAGGATGTAGTGCGCTATGCCCGAGATCAGTGCCATCAGGCCGCGTGAGTAGATGTATCCGCCGGTCTTGTTGACGGCGATCTCCCAGGCGCGCAGCACCTCGGCCTGTCGGGCGGGCGGCAGTACTGAGCAGATGGCCCGCCGCAGCCGCGGGCCGTCGGCGGCGAAGTAGAACGAGAACAGTGTGATCGTCAGGAGCTGGAAGAGACCGCCCACGACCTGGGCGGACACGTCAAGGACGCCGCCCGCGCTGTTCTGCACGTACCTGCGGAGCCAGTCGGAGCGGAGCAGACTGTCCTGGATGTCGACGCGGCTGAGCTCCGTGTGGAAGGTCGTGTTGATCCAGCTGATCACCGAGTCGACGTACTTCGGGAAGTCCTCGACGATGTCGACGATCTGTCCGGCGAGCATCGAGCCGAGCAGGGTGACGAAGCCCGCGCCCGCGATCATCACTGCGAAGAACACGAGCGCGGTGGCCAGTCCTCTGCGCATGCCGTACGCGGCCATCCAGCTCACCGCGGGTTCGATGGCGAGCGCCAGGAAGAACGCGATCAGGATGTTGATCAGCAGCCCGGTCAGCTCGTGGAAGGCCCAACTACCCAGCTGGAAGCAGGCAAAGAGGGTGAGGGCGAGCACCATGGCGCGCGGCAGCCAGCGTGGCATGCGGGAGCGCCCCGTCGGGTCTTCGGTCGCGGGCCGTGTGGGCGGCGTCGTGCCGAGCGGGGGTGTCTGCTGTCCGACCTGGGCGGTCTCATCTGTCGATGCCACCGTGCAAGTCTCGCCTACACCACCGACAATCGGTCCCGGTCTCTCGGATCTTCGTGGTCGGTCAGCGCTTTTCGTACGGAACGTTCATGGCCGTGCACACCGCACGCCACACGTCCTTCGCCTCCCAGCCCGCGTCCAGCGCCTGGTGCACGGTGCGTCCGCCGAGCTCCGTCATCACGTGATCGCGCGCGAAGGTGTCGGCGTACCCCTTGCCGAAGTGATCCGCCATCCGCTGCCAGAAGACCGTCAACCGCATGACTCCAGTATCCCGCCCCTGAGGGTGGGGCCGAGCCGGGACCGCTTGTCGAGAACGCTTTCCGTCTTACGGTCGGACCATGGCCGAAACTGGAGCATCCCCACTCCCCCCGAAGCCCCCGGCGCACTCCCCGCTCGCCCGCGCCGAGCACTTCATCTGGCTCACCGCGCGCGTGCTGGAGCAGCGGCGTTTCGCGTACCACTTCCTCGGTGGCGGTGCCGACGCGGTGGAGACCGCGCTGGCCGCCTACCGCAATGAGGACGAGGGGTACGGCCACGCGCTCGAGCCCGATCTTCGTGGCCCGGTCAGCCAGCCCCTGCACACGGGGCACGCGCTGCGCGTCCTGGACTCGATCGGGCGGTGCGGTGGGCAGCGGGTAGAGCGTGTGTGCCGTTATCTGACCGCTGTGTCGACGCAGGATGGCGCGCTGCCGGCGATCCATCCCAGCCAGCGCGGCTATCCGGCAGCCCCCTTCGTGCCGATCGTGGACGATCCACCCAGTGAACTCCTCGCCACAGGACCCGTCGTGGGCCTGCTGCACCGTAACGAGGTGTGGCATGCCTGGCTGTTCAGGGCCACCGATTTCTGCTGGCAGGCGGTGGAGTCCCTGGAGAAGTCGCATCCGTACGAGATCGAGGCGGCCGTGGCCTTCCTGGACTCCGCTCCCGATCGCTCGCGCGCGGAGGCGGCCGCTGACCGGCTCGGCCGCCTGGTGCGCGAGCACCGGCTCGCGGCGCTGGACCCGGAGCGGCCTGAGGAGTTTCCGGTGGCGCCCGGCTATGCGCCGGGCGAGCACCACTTCGCGTACGACTACGCGAAGACTCCGGACTCGCTCGCGCGCGCGTGGTTCACCGACGAGGAGATGGCGTGCTCGCTGGACTTCCTGGCCAACGAGCAGCAGGAGGACGGCGGCTGGCCGATCCGTTGGCGTCAGTGGGCGCCGGGCACCGCCCTGGAGGCGCGTCCGATCGTCACGATCGAGGCGCTGCGCACTCTACGGGCGTACGGACGCCCCGTCGGCTGACGTACCCGGGGCGAGGGCTCCAGGGCGGTGCGACGTAAATCGGCCGCCACGCGCGCGTGCTGCCCTCTGCGTCAGCCCGTCATCGCCCGCGCCCCTGCCGTCACCACCACGGCCGCCGCGACGACGAGCAGGAAGGGAGCCCTCAGAAGCAGCGCCACGGCGGCTGCCGCGAGTCCGGCGGCCTTCGCGTCCAGGAGCAGGACCCGGCCGTCGGCGAAGGTCTGCTGGGCCGTGAGGGCCGCCAGCAGAGCGACGGGCAGCAGGGCAGCCAGCCGTTTGACGAGCGGCCGTTCCAGGACGCCCGCGGGGACGAGGAGACCGATGAGCTTGACGGCATAGCAGCCGAGGGCGGTCACGCCGATCGCGATCCAGATGTTCAACGGTCTTCCCTTGGTGTGTCGTTGGCGGGCTCCGCAGCGGTCGTACGTCCCCTGCGGCGGCCCTCCGCCCACAGGACAGCCGGGGCGGCGAGCGCGGCCACCAGGACGGGCACACCGGCGGGCAGTACGGGCAGGAGTCCGAGGCCGAGGACGACCGCGAGGCCCGCGACGGTCCGCTCCGTGGCGGTTTTGAGCATCGGCGCGAGCAGGGCCAGGAAGACGGCGGGCCCGGCGGCGTCCAGACCCCATGCGTCGGTGTCGCCGATGGCTTCGGCCCCCAGTGCGCCGAGCAGCGTGGTGAGATTCCACAGCACGTAGAGGGTCAGCCCTGTGACGGTGAAGCCGATCCGCACACTGCGTCGCGTGGGTTGGGCGAGCGCCACGGCCGCGGTCTCGTCGATGACCCATTGGGCGGCGAACGGCCGCACCGCGCGCGGGAGCGCCAACAACTGCGAAAGACGCAGCCCGTAGAAGGCGTTGCGTACCCCAGGAAGAATGCGCCAGCCGCGGCGGTGAATGGGTTTCCTCCGGCCGCGAGCGCCCCCACTAGGGCGAACTGCGAGGCGCCGGTGAACACCAGGAGGCTGAGCGCGCAGGTCTGCAGCAGGGTGAGGCCGCTTCCTGCCGAGGTCACCCCGAAGGCGAAACCGGACAGTCCGACGGCGACCCCGACTCCGAGGGCGTCTCGTACGACGGCGGCGTCGGGTTTTCCGCCGTCTTCACCACGTGTGTCCGCGAGAGCTGTCTGTTCTGCCACGCCTCGGACGGTAGAAGGAGCCTCTCCTGCGGGTCTTGTACGTTCTTGCGCTCGCGCTGGTACGCCCCCGGCGGCACGCCCACGATCCGGGTGAAGTGGCGGTTGAGGTGCGGCTGGTCGGTGAAGCCCACGGCGTGGGCGGCTTCGGCGGGTGCGGTGCCCGCGTCGAGGAGGTGGCGTACTCGGCGTACGCGGGCGTCAGTCAGCCAGGCGTGGGGAGGCATGCCGTAAGTGTCCCGGAAGGCTCGCAGCAGCGCGAAGGGGCTGGTGCCGAGGTCGGCGGCGAGCCGTTCCAAGGTGGGCGGCTCGGTCATCCTTTCCTCGAGGATGGCACGCGCGCGTGCCGCGATTCGAGCGCCCGCCGTGCGCGGGGCGCGCTGCGGAAGCGGCCCGCCGTTCAGTCGCAGCAACCGGGTCACGGCGACCCTCAGCAGGGTGTCGGCGGCGAGTGCGTTGCCTTCGTCGGCGGCGCGCAGCACTTGGTGGACCAGGCGCGCGGCGTAGGGGTCGTCGAGCACCGGGGTGGTGAATCCGGGGGTGCCGCGGATCAGGGTGGTCTCGGCGGCGATCTCGGCCACCAGGTCGGGGGACGGGTAGACCGCCCCGTACCGCCAGCCCTCAGGACCGCCCGCGCGACCCGTGTGCGGGGTGTCGGGGTTGACCAGGGCCAGGGAGCCGGGTCCGGCGTACTGGTCCGCGCCGCCGTGGTGGAAGACCTCGATGCCGTCGGCGATGGCGGCGATGACGAAGTGCTCGTGGGTGTGCCGGACGAAGGTCTTCCGGATGTACCGGGCCCGAAGCAGGTCGACACCGGGCAGTTCCGCGTACCGCCAGTGCCGCGCTCGCTCCCCCGAACCTGCCATGTGCCCATTCTGCGTCAGGTCGCTCCGCCGGGTTCGACGGGTTTCGGGCAGCACAGGCATGGGGTGCCGCCAGGTCCGGGCCCGCCCTCCGCTGTGAGCCGAAACCGTTCGGGCCACGACGGTCCCGGACGGTGGGTGCGTACGCCCTCATCGCAGCGCGTAGCGCCCCGCACCGCAGCCCGCGCCGACCCCCGCCACAGCCCGCGCCTCTGGCCCAGGCGCCTCGTGCCGATCCCCTCCGCGATACCATTTTCGCAGGTCAGACCCATTGTCAGTGGCGAGGTGCAGGATGGGGGCATGGTCAGGTCTGCACACGGTGCCCTCGACGGCTTCTCGCCCGCGACCCGCGGCTGGTTCGCGGGGGCCTTCGCCGCGCCCACCGACGCCCAGGCCGGGGCGTGGCGGGCCATCGGGGAGGGCTCGGACGTGCTCGTGGTCGCGCCTACCGGCTCCGGCAAGACGCTGGCCGCGTTCCTCGCCGCGCTCGATCAGCTGGCCTCGACGCCGCCGCCGGCCGACCCCAAGAAACGCTGCCGGGTGCTGTACGTGTCGCCGCTCAAGGCCCTCGCGGTCGACGTCGAGCGGAATCTGCGCAGCCCGCTGACCGGCATCAAGCAGGAAGCGGTGCGCCGCGGGCTGCCGGAGCCCGAGGTGAAGGTCGGCATCCGTTCCGGCGACACCCCGGCCGCCGAGCGCCGCGCGCTGGCCACGCGCCCGCCGGACATCCTGATCACGACTCCGGAGTCGCTGTTCCTGATGCTCACATCGGCCACGCGCGAGGCGCTGACCGGTATCGAGACGGTGATCCTGGACGAGGTGCACGCGGTCGCGGGCACCAAGCGCGGCGCCCATCTCGCCCTGACCCTGGAGCGGCTCGACGAGCTGCTGCCGAAGCCTGCGCGCCGCATCGGCCTGTCCGCCACCGTCCGTCCGGTGGACGAGGTCGCCCGCTACCTCTCGCCCCGCCGCAAGGTGGAGATCGTCCAGCCGCCGTCCGGCAAGGAATTCGACCTCTCCGTAGTCGTGCCCGTCGAAGATCTGGCCGAGCTGGGCGGCTCCCCGGTCGCCGACTCCGACGAGGGCGCCGAGCGCCCGTCGATCTGGCCGCATGTCGAGGAGCGGATCGCCGATCTCGTCCAGGCACACCGCTCGACGATCGTGTTCGCGAACTCCCGGCGGCTCGCGGAGCGGCTGTGCAACCGGCTCAACGAGATCGCGTACGAGAGGGCGACGGGCGAGCCTCTGGAGGAGCACCATGCCCCGGCCGAGCTGATGGGTGGATCGGGCGCGGCCCAGGGTGCCCCGCCGGTCATCGCGCGCGCCCACCACGGCTCGGTCTCCAAGGAGCAGCGCGCGCTGGTCGAGGAGGACCTGAAGGCCGGTCGTCTGCCCGCGGTGGTCGCCACCTCCAGTCTCGAACTCGGCATCGACATGGGCGCGGTGGACCTCGTCGTGCAGGTCGAGTCCCCGCCGTCGGTGGCCTCCGGGCTCCAGCGCGTCGGCCGCGCGGGGCACCAGGTCGGGGCGGTCTCCACCGGTGTCGTCTTCCCCAAGTACCGAGGGGACCTCGTCCAGGCCGCGGTCGTCACCGAGCGGATGCGCACCGGCTCCATCGAGTCCCTTCGCATCCCCGCCAACCCCCTGGACGTGCTGGCTCAGCAGCTGGTCGCCATGACCGCCCTGGACACCTGGCAGGTCGACGACCTGCTCGCGACGGTCCGCCGGGCCGCGCCCTTCGCGTCGCTTCCGGAGTCCGCGTTCACGGCGGTGCTCGACATGCTCGCGGGCCGCTATCCGTCCGACGCCTTCGCGGAGTTGCGGCCACGCGTCGTCTGGGACCGTGTTGCCGGGACGGTCACCGGGCGCCCCGGCGCACAGCGCCTCGCCGTCACCTCCGGGGGCACGATTCCGGACCGCGGCCTCTTCGGGGTGTTCCTCGCGGGCGCCGACCCCAAGAAGGGCGGAGGCCGGGTCGGTGAGCTCGACGAGGAGATGGTCTACGAATCCCGAGTCGGCGATGTCTTCACACTCGGCACCAGCTCCTGGCGTATCGAGGACATCACACGCGACCGCGTCCTCGTCTCGCCCGCGCCCGGTGTGCCGGGCAGGCTGCCGTTCTGGAAGGGCGACCAGCTGGGCCGTCCGCTCGAACTGGGCCGCGCGGTGGGCGCGTTCCTCCGCGAAGTCGGCTCCCTGCCCAAGGACGACGCCCGGCTCCGGCTCCTCGCCGCCGGCCTCGACACCTGGGCCGCCGACAACGTCCTGTCCTACCTGGCCGAACAGCGCGAGGCTTGCGGCCACATCCCCGACGACCGCACCATCGTCGTCGAGCGGTTCCGCGACGAGCTGGGCGACTGGCGAGTCGTCGTGCACTCCCCCTTCGGTGCCCAGGTCCACGCTCCGTGGGCCCTCGCGCTGGGCACCCGCCTCTCCGAGCGGTACGGCATGGAGGCGCAGGTCATGCACGCCGACGACGGCATCGTGCTGCGCCTCCCTGACGCCGACCTGCTGGGCCTGGATCTGCTCGACCAGGAGCCCGTGAAGCTGGGCACGGAGTACGACTCGGAGCAGGCCCCCGTGGGCGCGGCGGACGTCGCCTTCGACAAGGGCGAGGTCGACCAGATCGTCACCGACCAGGTCGGCGGCTCCGCCCTGTTCGCGTCCCGCTTCCGCGAGTGCGCCGCCCGCGCCCTGCTGCTGCCGCGCCGCAACCCCGGCAAGCGCACCCCACTGTGGCAGCAGCGCCAGCGCGCCGCCCAACTGCTCCAGGTGGCCAGCGAGTTCGGCTCCTTCCCGATCGTCCTGGAGGCGGTCCGCGAGTGCCTCCAGGACGTCTTCGACGTCCCTGGCCTGGCGGAACTGATGGGCGACATCGAGTCCCGCAAGGTGCGGCTCGTCGAGGTCACGACACCGGAGCCGTCACCGTTCGCGCGGTCGCTGCTGTTCGGATACGTCGCGCAGTTCCTGTACGAGGGCGACTCCCCGCTCGCCGAGCGACGCGCCGCCGCCCTGTCGCTGGACTCGCGGCTCCTCGCCGAACTCCTCGGCCAGGCCGAGCTGCGCGAGCTTCTGGACGCCGACGTCCTGAGCGAGCTGGAGCGCGAACTCCAGTGGCTCACCGAGGACCGCCGTGCCAAGGACGTCGAGAGCGTCGCGGATCTGCTGCGCCTGCTCGGCCCCCTCACGGACACGGAACTGACCGAGCGCGGCGCCGAACCGGAGTGGGCCCCGGAGCTGGCCGCGTCCCGCCGCGCCATCCGGGTCCGGATCGCCGGGGCCGACCACTGGGCGGCGATCGAGGACGCGGGTCGACTGCGTGACGCGCTCGGCGCGGCGCTGCCCGTCGGCGTCCCGGAGGCCTTCACCGAACCGGTCAAGGACCCGCTCGGCGACCTCCTCGCGCGGTACGCACGCACCCACGGCCCGTTCACCTCGACCGCGGCGGCGGCACGCTTCGGCCTCGGTACGGCGGTCACCGAAGGCGCCCTGCAGAGGCTCGCCGCGGGCGGCCGTGTCGTACAAGGAGAGTTTCACCCGGCGGGGATCGGCCAGGAGTGGTGCGACGCGACGGTGCTGCGCCGGCTGCGGCGCCGTTCGCTCGCGGCGCTGCGGCAGGAGCTGGAGCCGGTGCCGCCCCCCGCGCTCGCCCAGTTCCTGCCGCAGTGGCAGCACCTGGGCAGCGGGCACGGACTGCGCGGCATCGACGGACTCGTACGCGCCGTCGAGCAGTTGCAGGGAGCCTCGGTGCCGGCCTCCGCGCTCGAGAAGCTTGTCCTGCCGTCCCGGGTCGCGAACTACGCTCCGGCGATGCTCGACGAGCTGACCGCCGCCGGCGAGGTGGTATGGGCCGGAGCAGGCGCACTGCCCGGCAAGGACGGCTGGGTGTCCCTGTATCTGGCGGACGCGGCCCCCTTGCTGCTGCCAGCCCCGCATCCTCTGGAGCTGACCGCGCTCCATCAGTCGGTCCTGGACGCCCTCTCGGGAGGCTACGGCCTCTTCTTCCGCCAGATCGCCGACCAGATCCGCGCCACCACGCACCCCGACGCCACAGACCCCCAACTCGCCGACACCGTTTGGGACCTGGCCTGGTCGGGCCGACTGACGAACGACACGCTCGGCCCGATGCGCTCCCTCCTAGGATCGGGCCGCACCGCCGGTTCCACCGCCCATCGCGCGAAACGCACGGTGCCGCGCGGACGGTACGGCAGCCTGACAGCCGCGGCGCGCCCCGCCTCCCGTACCGGCCCTCCCACCGTCGCGGGCCGCTGGTCGCTGCTCCCCGACCGCGAGGCCGACCCCACCGTGCGCGCCCACGCCCTGGCCCGCACGCTGCTCGACCGGCACGGCGTGGTCACCCGGGGCGCAGTCGCCGCGGAAGGGGTCGAAGGCGGCTTCTCGGCGACGTACCGCATCCTCTCCGCCTTCGAAGACAGCGGACAGGCACGCCGCGGCTACGTGGTGGAGGGGCTCGGTGCCGCACAGTTCGCGATGGACGGCGCGGTGGACCGGCTGCGCGCGACAGCCAACGCGCGCGAGCGAGGCGAGACCCTGCCAGAGCCGGAGTTCCCGGGCACGCCCGGGTTCTTGGCCACCACCAACGGCTTCCCGGACCCCTACGCCGACGCCCCCTCGGACACCGGCTTCCCCGGCAGCCCTGCACCCCGCCCCCGCCCCCGCCCGGGCAACGCCACCCGTGCCATCGTCCTGGCCGCCGCCGACCCGGCGAACGCGTATGGCGCGGCCCTCCCCTGGCCCGACCCCCCGGCCGGAGCGGGCCACAAGCCCGGCCGCAAGGCGGGTTCCCTGGTCGTGCTGGTCGACGGCGAACTGACTCTCTACATGGAGCGCGGCGGCAAGACCCTCCTGGCCTGGCCCTCCACCTCGGACGACACACCGCTGAACGACCCACGTCTGCGCATAGCCGCCGAGGCCCTCTCCGCGGCCGCCCGCGCGGGCTCCCTCGGCACGGTCACGGTGGAGCGTGTGAACGGCGCCTCGGCCCTGACGTCGCCCTTCGGCACGCTCCTGGAAGGAGCCGGTTTCCACGCGACGCCGCGGGGCCTACGCCTCCGCGCATAGGCCCGCCCCGCCCTGCCCGGACACACGCACCTGCGGACAGAACGAGGCTCCGGGGGCTCCAGACCAGGTCGGCCTCGTCGTCGCCGCTCCCCTCCCAGCCGACCAGCTGGCCCTCTCGCCCTCAGCCGCACAGCCCGCCAGCCCGCATCCCGACCAAGACGCCCCCGCCCACCCCATGCCACCCTGGACCTCATGCCCGAAGGAGACACCGTCTGGCAGACCGCCCGGCGCCTGCACACCGCCCTCGCGGGCCGCATGCTCACCCGCTCCGACCTCCGGGTGCCCAAGTACGCCACGGCCGACCTCACCGGACGCACCGTCCTGGACGTCACCCCACGCGGAAAGCACCTGCTCACCCGTATCGAGGGCGGGCTGACGCTGCACACGCACCTGCGGATGGACGGCTCCTGGAAGGTGTACTCACCCGGCGAGCGCTGGAACGGCGGCCCCGGTCACCAGATCCGCGTGATCCTCGGCACCGCAGAGCACACAGCCGTCGGCTACCGGCTCCCCGTACTGGAACTGCTCCGCAGCACCGACGAACACCGGGCCGTGGGCCACCTCGGCCCCGACCTCCTGGGCCCGGACTGGAACCCCGGCAAGGCCCTGGAGAACCTCCTGCGCGACCCAGCCCGCCCGCTCGGCGAGGCCCTCCTCGACCAGCGCAACCTCGCCGGAATCGGCAACGTCTACAAGTGCGAGCTCTGCTTCCTGCTCGGGGCCACCCCATGGCTGCCCGTAGGTGACCTCCCCGCCGAACGCGCCGCCCAGTTGCCTACCCTCGCCAAGAAACTCCTGGAAGCCAACCGCGACCGCCCCGCCCGCAGCACCACGGGCCGCCGCGACCAGAACCTCTACGTGTACGGCCGCGCACCCCGCCCCTGCCTGCGCTGCCGCACCTCGATCCGCACGGCGAACCAGGGCGACGGCTCCCGAGAGCGTCCCACGTACTGGTGCCCGACATGCCAGTCGGGCCCGGTCCCGGGGACGAAGCCCTCCCCGTCACGTAGACCCCCATCCCGTACGACCCCACCACCCACGCCTCCATCCCGTACGACTAATTGACGATCCGTCAGAAACTCTCGTACGGTCCTTTCATGCCTGTCACGGCGTACGACCTCACCGGACGCACCGTTTTTATCACCGGCGCCGCGAGCGGCATCGGCCGCGCCTGTGCCGTGCTCCTCGCGGAGGCGGGAGCTGTTGTCCACTGCGCGGACCGCGATGACCAAGGCCTCGACGAGACGGCTGCCCTGATCAAGGACAAGGGCGGCGTGGCCCACACATACGCCCTCGACGTCACCGACCGCGCCCTGCTCGGCCAGGCGGTCGCGGCCTGTGAACGCCTCGATGTGATGACCGCCGTCGCCGGGATCATGCACAGCAGCCCGGTCCTGGAGACTCGCGAGGAGGACCTCGACCGAGTGCTCGGCGTCAACTTCAAGGGCGTGCTGTACGCGTGCCAGGAGGCGGCCCGTGCCATGATCGCGTCCGGTACTCGCGGCAGCATCGTCACCATGGCCTCGGGCGCTGTCGACACCGGAGGGCCCGGGTTGCTCTGCTACGGGGCGGCGAAGGCGGCCGTTGTCCAGTTGACGAAGACCCTGGCGACCGAGATGGGGCCGCACGGCATCCGCGTCAACGCGGTCGCGCCGGGCTGGATCCGTACGCCCATGACCGACCGCAACGACGACGAGGCCCAGGCGCGGACCGAGGCGTTCATGGCCCGGATGTCACCGCTGGGCCGGGTCGGCGAGCCGGAGGACATCGCGCACGCGGTCCTGTATCTCGCCTGCGACGCCTCGGCCTTCACGACGGGCCAGATCCTCCGCCCGAACGGAGGCGTGGCCATGCCTTGGTAGCACCAGTGCCGGACCTACTCCCCAAAGCGCAACCGAAGCCTCTCGTCAGCCTTGGCCCGGTCCTTCGGCACACAGTGCACCGGAAGCAGACTCAGCCCCCACCCGCCGGCCACGGCCATTCCCTCCCACGCCCCGGCATCCGATGCAAACGCCCATCGCACCGCTCCCCACCACCACAGCGCCCCGCCCCCCAGAGCCAGCCCCCACCGCCCTATTCGCACCGCCCGGCCCGCCATGGCGCCACCTCCAACCCGCCAACCGACGCTGGACCGCGACCGTCAACCACCAGCAGGGCGCATCAATCCCCACGAGGCGCACCCGGCGCACCACCACACCAAAGGCACCGTCGCTCCGCTTCGCGCGCCCCAGCCCCTCCCACCATCGCCGTCCCGAGACACACCGGCAAACGGTGCAAAAGTGATGAAATCGAAACGCGAATGCTCCGACAGCTGCCCTCCGGAACGCAAGAAGCCTCGGCAGCCGCCCTCCAGCAACGCAAAAACCCCGACCGCACCCCTCCAGGTCTCCCCGGAGAGGCCCCGATCGGGGCCCTCACACAGTTCTCAGCTCATGTGGGCGTACTCACACCGACCGACCACAAGCCCGCAACCGTCAGGCGGCGACTACGTCGACCGCCTCGGTCGGCGCCTTGATCGTCACTCGTTCCGGTGGCACACCGGTCACTGACACGGAATTGAGCATCGGGCGTACTGGCGTGGGCACAGGCTCAGTGACCGCTGCCGACCGGGCCAGCTCGGCGAGGGCAAGCTCATCACTCACTTCTCGCATGAGCTCGGACATCCGTACGTCCAGCGCGTCGCAAATCGCGGAGAGCAGCTCGGAGGAAGCCTCCTTCTGCCCCCGCTCCACCTCGGAGAGATAGCCGAGTGAAACTCGGGCGGACGAGGAGACTTCGCGCAGAGTACGGCCCTGGCGCTGGCGCTGCCGACGCAGCACGTCACCAAGCAGGCGACGGAGCAGAATCATCGGTGGCTCCCTCCTCGGGCCGTGTAGCCGCATCCTTCTCGCCCCACCGTACCGCCTTGCGCGGCGGCCGTGCGGGGAGCGATGTCGTGTTCACTCAGGGCTGCAAACATCAATTCCCCCCGTTCTGTTCCGTATCCTGTGCCCGCTCATTTCCCATGTGTTCGTGCTCGAGCTCCTCCAGGAGAAGCCCGAGCACGCTCCGTACACTCTCCATACGGATTTCCGTCCGGCCGCCGTTCAACCGCAGCGCCGCCACTTTCCCGCCACCAAAACCGCCGCCGACCTCCGCGGAAGGCCCGTCGATGGCAATGAAAACCGTGCCGACCGGCTGCCCGTCCTGGCTTTCGGGCCCCGCGACACCGGTGGTCGCGATGCCCCAGTCCGCGCCGAGCGCCTTGCGCACACCGGCCGCCATCTGTGCCGCGACCTGCGGATCCACCGCCCCACGCTGTTCCAGCAGGGTAGCGTCCACGCCGAGTACATCCCGCTTCACATCGGTGGCGTACGAGGTCACGGAGCCGCGGAAGGCCTTGGAGGCCCCCGGCGTTGCGGTGATTGCCGCTGCCACCAGACCACCCGTCAGCGACTCGGCGACAGCCAGCGTCTCGCCCTTCACTGTCAGTAGTCTCAGCACTTCAGCAGCTTGGGAAGCCATTACTCCGCCTCCTTTGCCGCGGCTTTCCGCTCGTCGAGACCCTGGCGTCGCAGCACAATGGCTTGTCTCACATAGTCGAGCCCGGTCACCACGGTCAGAGCGACCGCCACAGCCATCACCCAGAACCTCAAGGTCGCCAATGGCCCCGTCAGCACCAGGACGTACATCCCGACCGCCGTGCCCTGGGCGAGTGTCTTCATCTTGCCGCCGCGGCTCGCCGGAATGACGCCGTAGCGGATAACCAGGAAACGCAGCAGAGTAATTCCGAGTTCCCGCCCGAGGATGACACCCGTCACCCACCACGGCAGATCGCCGAGCGAGGACAGACAGATCAGCGCGGCCCCCATGATCGCCTTGTCGGCGATCGGGTCGGCGATCTTCCCGAAGTCGGTGACGAGGTTGTACGTACGCGCAAGGTGACCGTCGAAGATGTCGGTGATCATGGCAACCGCGAAGGCGGCCCAGGCCCAGGCCCGCCAGACCGGGTCGTATCCGCCTTCGGCCAGCATCAGCGCGACGAAGCCCGGCACGAGCACGAGACGGAGCATGGTCAGGAGGTTCGCGACGTTCCAGACGCTGGCCTGGTTGACAGCCACGGCGCCCAGCTTCCCGCCGCGCGACGACTTCGAGCCCTGAGCACCGGAAGCGCCCGTACCGGTAGCGCCGGCGGCAGCACCACGCGTGCCGGGCGCGCCGGGGCCGCCCGCCGCGGATGCCGGGACTCCCGTCATCTGGCAGCCTCCTCAGGACCTGCGAGCGAGCCCAGGAGCGGCTCGGCCACCAGGTCGACACCTTCCGTACCGACCACCTTCGCCTCGACCATACGACCGGCCGTCAGACCTTCGCCGCTCGTGAACAGCACCTGGCCGTCGGTCTCCGGGGCCTGGTGCGCCGCACGGCCGGTCGCGCCCTCGGCGGCGTCGAGCGCCTCGACGAGGACCTCCACGGTCTCGCCGAGGCGCTCCTCGGCCCGCTGTGAGACCAGCTCCTCCGCGAGCCGCGAGATGCGGGCAAGCCGCTCGGCGACGACGTCCTCGTCCAGCTTGTTCTCGTACGTCGCCGCTTCCGTGCCCTCCTCGTCGGAGTACCCGAAGACGCCGATCGCGTCCAGCCGCGCGCCGTTCAGGAACCGCTCCAGCTCGGCCAGGTCGTCCGCACTCTCGCCGGGGAAGCCCACGATGAAGTTGGACCGCACGCCCGCCTGCGGGGCCTTGGCGCGGATCGTGTCGAGCAGTTCCAGGAACCGGTCGGTGTCCCCGAAGCGCCGCATCGCGCGCAGCACACCGGGAGCGGAGTGCTGGAAGGACAGGTCGAAGTAGGGCGCGATCTTCGGCGTCGAGGTCAGTACGTCGATGAGTCCGGGCCGCATCTCGGCGGGCTGCAGATAGCTGACCCGCACCCGCTCGATGCCGTCGACATCGGCGAGCTCGGGCAGCAGCGTCTCCAGGAGCCTGATGTCGCCCAGGTCCTTGCCGTACGAGGTGTTGTTCTCGGAGACCAGCATGATCTCCTTGACGCCCTGCTCGGCCAGCCAGCGCGTCTCCCCGAGGACATCGGACGGGCGGCGCGAGATGAAGGAGCCGCGGAAGGACGGGATGGCACAGAAGGAGCAGCGCCGGTCGCAGCCCGAGGCCAGCTTCACCGAGGCGACGGGAGAGCCGTCGAGTCGTCGCCGCAGGGGCGCACGGGGGCCGGAGGACGGAGCGAGCCCCTCCGGAAGATCGGCCGGGCCGTGCCCGGGAAGCGCGACCTCGGCGGCGGATTCCTGCCGCTCGGCAGGGCTGATCGGGAGCAGCTTGCGGCGGTCACGCGGGGTGTGCGCTGCGTGGATCCCGCCGTTCAGGATCGTCTGGAGCCGGTCGGAGATGTCCGCGTAGTCGTCGAAGCCCAGCACGCCGTCGGCCTCGGGTAGGGCCTCGGCGAGCTCCTTGCCGTACCGCTCGGCCATGCAGCCGACGGCGACGACGGCCTGGGTTCTGCCGTGCCCCTTGAGGTCGTTGGCTTCCAAGAGGGCGTCGACGGAGTCCTTCTTGGCGGCTTCGACGAAGCCGCACGTGTTCACGACGGCGACGTCCGCTTCCTCGGCGTCCTTCACGAGATGCCAGCCGTCCGCCTCCAGGCGGCCTGCGAGCTCCTCCGAGTCCACCTCGTTACGAGCGCAGCCGAGAGTGACAAGTGCGACGGTACGGCGTTCAGGCATGGGCTCAAGACTACTTCGTCCCACTGACAGCCCACGTCGACGGGGTTGGCCGACCTTGGCCAACCCCGTGCCCGCCTGCCCGAAAAACCCGGTGCCCGCCTGCCCGTGAATGCCGTACGGCTCAGCCGACCTCGGGGTCACCCTTCGTGTACGTCAGGCGCTCGACCCCTCCCGGGCGGAACTCGTCGTCGATCTTCTTGCCGTTCACGTACAGCTGGAGCGCACCCGCGTCACCGAGGACGAGGTCGATCTTCTCCTTGTCCTGGAAGGTCTTGGAGTCGCCCTGTTCCAGGAAGCCGTCGAACAGTCGTCGGCCGTTGTGGTCGTGGGCCGAGATCCAGCTGCGCCCGTCGGGGGCGGTCACCCGGACGGTCACCTTGTCCTGTGGCGCGGCCGCGATGGCGCTGTCCGACGCGTCGGGCGTGGGGTCGGCGGTCTTGCCCGGCTTACGGTCGGGGGACTTGGTGGTGGCGGGCTTGGAACCCTCGGCGACCTGTGTCTTCGCATCGGCTCCGTCGTCGCCGTTGACCAGCGTGAACCCGACGAAACTGATCACGGCGACGATCGCGGCGACCATGGCCGCGGTCCAGTTGGGCCGCTGGCGCTCCGGACGGATCCGCTCCGCCTCGAACAGCGGTGCCGCCGGCGTCGGCGCCGGACGCCCGCCGTGCTCGGCGGCGAACTGCGCGAGCAGTGGATCCGGATCGAGGTGCACGGCGCGTGCCAGGGTCCGGATGTGACCGCGCGCGTAGACATCTCCGCCGCAGGGAGCGAAGTTGTCCTGCTCGATCGCTTGCACGATGGCGATGCGGACCCGGGTGGCGTTACTGACATCGTCGACGGTCAGCCCTGCGTCGATACGTGCCTGTCGCAGCGCAGTGCCGATCGAGGGACGGTCGTCTTCTTCGAAGGGACGCTCGTCCTCAGGGGTGTTGTCCTCAGGGGAGTTGCCGATGGACACGGGGGCGCCTTTCGAGCGTGTAGCCACCTGTGCTGGAGGTTCAGTCTATGGGGGGTGCGAAAGGGTGGGGCAACCGGTCGGTATGACTTTGTACGCCATCAGAATGGCCGGACATCCTGATGGTGGGACACGTACCTGTCCCTTCCCTCAACTTGACGTGCGCCGAAGGGAAACGGTTGCTCGCCGCTTCTTTACGGATGAGTCACGTTCACGCATCGTCGACCCACTCGCACAGGGACCCGGCCCGCACCGATTCCTGACGGTGATTCCTTACGGTTGAGCTTCCCCACGGATCACCGCGAGCACTCCGTCCAACTCGTCAGGTTTCACAAGAACATCACGAGCTTTGGAACCCTCGCTCGGACCGACGATGTTGCGGGACTCCATGAGGTCCATCAGCCGCCCGGCTTTGGCGAACCCGACGCGCAGCTTGCGCTGGAGCATCGAGGTGGATCCGAACTGCGTGGAGACGACGAGTTCGGCCGCCTGGCACAGCAGGTCGAGGTCGTCGCCGATGTCCTCGTCGATCTCCTTCTTCTGCTTGGTGCCGACCACGACGTCGTCCCTGAAGACCGGCGCCATCTGGTCCTTGCAGTGCTGTACGACCGCCGCGACCTCGTCCTCGGTCACGAAAGCACCCTGCATACGGGTCGGCTTGTTGGCCCCCATCGGCAGGAAGAGCCCGTCGCCCTTGCCGATCAGCTTCTCGGCGCCGGGCTGGTCGAGGATGACGCGGCTGTCGGCGAGCGAGGAGGTGGCGAAGGCGAGCCGGGACGGCACGTTCGCCTTGATCAGACCGGTGACGACGTCCACGGAGGGCCGCTGGGTGGCGAGGACGAGATGGATGCCGGCCGCGCGAGCGAGCTGCGTGATGCGCACGATGGCGTCTTCGACGTCCCTGGGGGCGACCATCATCAGGTCGGCGAGCTCGTCGACGATCACCAGCAGATACGGGTACGGGCTGAGCTCGCGCTCGCTGCCCTCGGGCAGCTTGACCTTGCCGTTCCTGATGGCCGCGTTGAAGTCGTCGATGTGCCGGAATCCGAACGCTGCGAGGTCGTCGTAGCGCAGATCCATCTCCCGTACGACCCACTGCAGCGCCTCGGCGGCCCGCTTCGGGTTGGTGATGATCGGCGTGATCAGGTGTGGAATGCCTTCGTACGCGGTGAGTTCGACGCGCTTGGGGTCGACGAGCACCATGCGGACGTCTTCAGGAGTCGCCCTGACCATGACCGACGTGATCAGGCAGTTGATGCAGGACGACTTACCGGAACCGGTCGCTCCGGCCACCAGCACATGCGGCATCTTCGCGAGGTTGGCCATCACATAGCCGCCCTCTACGTCCTTGCCGAGCGCGACCAGCATCGGGTGGTCGTCCTCGGCCGCGTCGGCCAGCCGCAGTACGTCGCCCAGGTTGACCATCTCGCGGTCGGTGTTGGGGATCTCGATGCCGACCGCCGACTTGCCCGGGATCGGGCTGATGATCCGCACATCCGGGCTGGCGACGGCGTACGCGATGTTCTTGGTGAGCGCCGTGATGCGCTCGACCTTCACGGCGGGGCCGAGCTCGACCTCGTACCGCGTGACCGTCGGGCCGCGCGTGAAGCCGGTGACGGAGGCGTCGACCTTGAACTCGGTGAAGACGGTGGTGAGCGACTCGACGATGGCGTCGTTGGCGGCGCTGCGCGCCTTGCCGGGGCCGCCGCGCTCCAGGAGGTCGAGCGACGGCAGGGAGTACGTGATGTCGCCGGAGAGCTGGAGCTGTTCGGCGCGCGGCGGGAGTTCGCGCGGCTCCTCCGGGGGCGCCTTGGTCAGGTCGGCGACCTCGGCCTTCAGCATCTCCTGCTTGGGCTTGCCGCCCTTGCTGCGCGCGGCCGGTACCGGCGTCGTCTCCTGGTGTCCACCACCCGTGTCCTCGCGCTCGCCGCGGTCCGCCCCGACGCCCTGCGTCAGATCGGCCACGAGCGGCGAGGGCGGCATCCCGTGCATCACGGCACCGTCGAGCGCCGCTGCGGCCGCCGCGGCAACGTCCACCGCGTCCATCTGCCGGTCTGCGGCGGGTTGCTGCACAGCGGGCCGCCTGGAGCGGCTCCGGCGCTTGGAGAGCGCCTCCTGCTCGGCGCTGTCCGGGTCGTACTCCTCGGACGCCCGGGGCGCGGAGCGGCGCTTTCGGGAGCGCGCGGGCAGCGCCTCGCGCCACTGGTCGTCATAGCGCTCGTCGTCCTCGCTGAAGCCGTCCTCAGCCGTCTGCGGCTGTACGAGGCCGAGCTTGGCGCCGAGCAGCCCTAGCCGCTGCGGGATGGCGTTGACAGGGGTCGCCGTGACGACCAGGAGCCCGAAAACGGTGAGCAGCACGAGGAGCGGTACGGCCAGGATCTGGCCCATCATGTACGTCAGCGGCGTCGCCGCGCCCCAGCCGATGAGCCCGCCGGCGTCCCGTATCGCCTGCATGCCGTCGCTGCGCGCGGGCGCCCCGCAGGCGATGTGGACCTGGCCGAGTACGCCGATGACGAGCGCGGACAGGCCGATGACGATCCGTCCGTTGGCCTCGGGCTTCTCGGGGTGCCGGATGAGTCGTACGGCGATCACCGCGAGCAGGAGCGGCACGAGCAGGTCGAGGCGGCCGAAGGCGCCGGTCACCAGCAGCTCGACGAGGTCGCCGACGGGGCCGCGGAGGTTGGACCAGGTGCCCGCGGCGACAATCAGGGCGAGGCCGAGCAGAAGCAGGGCGAGTCCGTCCTTTCGATGCGCCGGGTCCAGCCCCTTCGCACCCCGCCCTATGCCTCGGAACACTGCGCCGACGGCGTGCGCGACACCGAGCCAGAGGGCGCGTACCAGCTTGAACACGCCCCCGGTGGGATTGGGCGCCGGCTTGGGCGGGGCGGCTTTCCTCGCCGCGGCCTTCTTCGCGGGAGCCTTCTTGGCCGGGGCTTTCTTCGCGGGGGCCTTCTTCGCCGCAGCCTTCTTCGGAGCGGCCGCCTTCTTCGCGGTCGACTTCTTGGCTGCGGGCTGACGTGAGGCCATGGGTGTGAGGTTACCGGTGGAGACCAGCGGACACGTGTGCCTTCTGCTTCACCCGTTCGTGTCACCTCCACCGAGGTGCCAAGTTGACGGGCTTTTAACTGCCGTACGGGCGCTGGACGCCGCAGAGCAGCACCGTTCAGCTCAGCTCCCAGGCAGGCAGCCAACTCACCCGCAGGCCATCAGCTCATACGCCAGCAAGGGCAAGGCGACGCGGAATTCCCGCAGTTGTGCAAACTCAGTTCTGCGAAGGAAGCGAAGCCGTGCCATTCCCCGTGCCCGGCTCCAGCGCGTCCAGCGCCCTGCGCAGTCCCGTGAGTTTGCGCTCGAGATGAGCCGCGGTCGCCACCGCCGCCGCATCCGCCGAGTCGTCGTCGAGCTGCTTGGAGAGCGCTTCGGCCTGCTCCTCGACGGCCGCGAGCCGCGCGGAGAGTTCGGCGAGCAGTCCGGCCGGTTCCTTGGACTCCGCGCTCTTGCCACCACCCTCCAGTTGGAGCCGCAACAGCGCAGCCTGCTCCCGGAGTTGGCAGTTCTTCATGTAGAGCTCGACGAACACGGAGACCTTCGCCCGCAGCACCCACGGGTCGAACGGCTTGGAGATGTAGTCCACCGCACCCGCCGCGTATCCCCGGAAGGTGTGGTGCGGACCGTGGTTGATGGCGGTGAGGAAGATGATCGGGATGTCCCGGGTCCTCTCCCGCCGCTTGATGTGCGCGGCGGTCTCGAAACCGTCCATGCCCGGCATCTGGACATCCAGAAGAATGACCGCGAAATCGTCCGTGAGCAGTGCTTTGAGCGCTTCCTCCCCGGACGATGCCCGAACCAGTGTCTGATCGAGCGCAGAGAGGATGGCCTCCAGCGCCAGCAGATTCTCCGGCCGGTCATCGACCAGGAGGATCTTGGCCTTCTGCACCATGGCCCGTCCTCCTCGCCCCGGCAGTGCACCGGGCGCCGCCCCAGGGGACGACTCCCTTACGCCGCCCGTCCTTGTGCCGGTCATGGTAGCCGCACCCCGCCTGTCGCCACACCCTGTCACCGCGATGTCACTGTGCACGTAGCAGAAACGCGGCAGGAGACCAGAAGGTTCCCCGAATCCCGGGTTTCTACACGGGGCCGGGCACAGTCAGTCAGCAGCTCCGCGCGCCCGGGTCCCCCAGGTTCTCTGATCACTTGAACAGGGGGCCCGATTCGGTCACCGTTCGCGCATCCATCGGTCCATCACCTCAAGCAGATGATCGGGATCGACCGGCTTCGTCACATAGTCGGAAGCCCCCGACTCGATCGCCTTCTCACGGTCGCCCTTCATCGCCTTCGCGGTGAGGGCGATGATCGGCAGGCCTGCGAACTGGGGCATCCGACGGATCGCCGTCGTGGTCGCGTATCCGTCCATCTCGGGCATCATGATGTCCATGAGGACGACCGTGAGGTCGTCGTGCTGTTCCAGGACCTCGATGCCCTCGCGGCCGTTCTCGGCGTACAGCACCGACAGGCCGTGCTGCTCCAGGACGCTGGTGAGCGCGAACACATTGCGGATGTCGTCGTCGACGATCAGCACCTTCTCGCCCTCGAAGCGGAAGACGCCCCGCGGCTGGGCGGACGCCTCCTCACCGCGCGCGGCCCAGGGCTCCTGGACCTGGCCCTGCTGCCCCGACAGCGCGGGCCGCTGCCCGGCCGAGGGCAACGACCTGCGGCGCCGCCTGAAGAGCGCGGCGGCCCCGTTCTGGGTCTCCTGGTACGACTTGACCTCGGCGGGCGTCTCCACAGGGGCCCCGTCCTCGATCTCCGCGGGCAGCGCGAGCGCTCCGTTGTCCATCGCCGGCGCCGCGAGCTGTGGGTAGCCCTGCGGCGGCAGTTCGCTCGCGTGCAGGGGCAAATACAGCGTGAACGTGGAGCCCCGTCCCGGCTCGCTCTGCGCATGGATCTCGCCGCCCAGCAGCCGCGCGATCTCCCGCGAGATGGACAGCCCCAGTCCCGTACCGCCGTACTTCCTGCTGGTCGTGCCGTCCGCCTGCTTGAACGCCTCGAAGATGACCCGCATCTTGCTGGCCGCGATGCCGATGCCGGTGTCGGTCACGGAGAACGCGATCAGATCGGCGTCCGCGTCCCGCAGCGAGCCCGCCTCCAGGAGCTGCTCCCGGATGGCGACGGGCACGTCCGCACCGGCGGGCCGGATGACGAGTTCGACCGCTCCGGAGTCGGTGAACTTCACCGCGTTGGAGAGCAGGTTGCGCAGCACCTGGAGGAGCCGCTGCTCGTCCGTGTGCAGCGTGGCGGGCAGTTCCGGAGAGACGCGTACGGAGAAATCGAGGCCCTTCTCTGCCGTCAGCGGACGGAAAGTGGCCTCTACGTAGTCGACGAGTTGGACCAGCGCGATGCGCGTCGGCGATACGTCCATCTTGCCCGCCTCGACCTTGGACAGGTCGAGGATGTCGTTGATCAGCTGGAGCAGGTCGGAGCCCGCCCCGTGGATCGTCTCGGCGAACTCGACCTGCTTGGGGGTGAGGTTGGAGTCCGCGTTGTCTGCGAGCAGCTTGGCGAGGATGAGCAGCGAGTTGAGCGGCGTACGCAGCTCGTGCGACATATTGGCGAGGAACTCGCTCTTGTAGCGCATGGAGACCGCGAGTTGCTCGGCGCGCTCCTCCAGGACCTGCCGCGCCTCCTCGATCTCGGTGTTCTTGACCTCGATGTCGCGGTTCTGCCGGGCCAGCAGCTCGGCTTTCTCCTCCAGTTCGGCGTTGGACGCCTGGAGGGCCTTCTGCCGGTTCTCCAACTCGGCCGACCGCTCCCGCAGTTGCTCGGTCAGCTCCTGCGACTGCTTGAGCAGCACCTCGGTCTTGGTGTTCACGGCGATCGTGTTGACGCTCGTCGCGATCATCTCGGCGATCTGGTTGAGGAAGTCCTTCTGGATCTGCGTGAACGGCTGGAACGACGCCAGCTCGATCACCCCCAGAACGGTCCCTTCGAAAAGCACCGGCAGCACGATGACATGCGCCGGAGGCGCCTCACCGAGCCCGGAGGCGATCTTCAGGTACCCGGGCGGCACATTGTCGACGAGAATGGTCCGCCTCTCCTTGGCGGCCGTCCCGATCAGCGTCTCTCCGGGCCGGAACGACGTCGGCATGGACCCCATGGAGTAGCCGTAGTGCCCGAGCATGCGCAGTTCGTACGAGTCGTCGCCCGCGGCGCCCACGTCCTTGCCGTCGTCCAGGGGCATCGCCAGGAAGAACGCGCCGTGCTGCGCCGAGACCACCGGAGTCAGTTCGCTCATGATGAGCGAGGCCACGTCGGCGAGGTCGCGGCGGCCCTGCATCAGACCGGAGATGCGGGCCAGGTTGCCCTTCAGCCAGTCCTGTTCCTCATTGGCGATGGTGGTGTCGCGCAGGTTGGCGATCATCTTGTTGATGTAGTCCTGAAGTTCCTGGATCTCGCCGGAGGCGTCCACGTCGATCTTCAGGTTGAGGTCGCCACGGGTCACCGCGGTCGCCACGCGCGCGATGGCCCGTACCTGCCGGGTCAGGTTCCCGGCCATCTCGTTCACGGACTCGGTGAGGTCGCGCCAGGTGCCGTCGACGTCGCGTACGCGCGCCTGGCCGCCCAACTGCCCCTCGGTGCCCACCTCGCGGGCGACGCGGGTGACCTCTTCGGCGAAGGACGAGAGCTGGTCGACCATCGTGTTGATGGTGGTCTTGAGTTCCAGGATCTCGCCGCGCGCGTCGATGTCGATCTTCTTGGTCAGGTCGCCCTTGGCGATGGCCGTGGTGACCATCGCGATGTTGCGCACCTGGCCGGTCAGGTTGGACGCCATGCCGTTCACGGACTCGGTGAGGTCCTTCCACGTACCGGCGACCCCCGGGACGTGCGCCTGACCGCCGAGGATGCCGTCCGTGCCCACCTCGCGGGCCACCCGCGTCACCTGGTCGGCGAACGAACTCAGCGTCCGCACCATCGTGTTGACGGTGTCCGCGAGCTGGGCGATCTCGCCGCTCGCCTCGACCGTGACCTTCTTGGTGAGGTCGCCGTTGGCCACCGCCGTCGCGACCTGGGAGATGTTGCGCACCTGGCCGGTCAGGTTGTTGGCCATCACGTTGACGTTGTCGCTCAGGTCCTTCCAGATGCCCGTCACACCGGGCACACGCGCCTGACCGCCGAGGTTACCGTCGGTGCCCACCTCACGGGCCACCCGCGTCACCTGCTCGGCGAAGTTCGACAGCTGGTCGACCATCGTGTTGACGGTGGTGACGAGTTCGAGGATCTCGCCCTTCGCGTCGACGGTGATCTTCTTGGACAGGTCGCCCTTGGCGACCGCCGTGGTGACCTCGGCGATCTGCCGCACCTGAATGGTGAGGTTGTTCGCCATGAAGTTCACGGACTGCGTGAGGTCCTTCCAGGTGCCGGAGACACCCTGCACCTCGGCCTGGCCGCCGAGAATGCCCTCCGTGCCCACCTCGCGGGCCACCCGCGTCACCTGCTCGGCGAAGTTCGACAGCTGGTCGACCATCGTGTTGAGGGTGTTCTTCAGCTCGAGGATCTCGCCGCGCGCGTCCACGTCGATCTTCTGCGACAGGTCACCCCGGGCCACCGCGGTCGCGACCTGCGCGATGTTGCGCACCTGAGAGGTGAGGTTGCCCGCCATGCCGTTCACGGAGTCGGTCAGGTCGCGCCACACACCGGCGACGCCGGGTACCTGCGCCTGACCGCCGAGCCGGCCGTCCGTACCCACCTCACGGGCCACCCGGGTCACCTGCTCGGCGAAGGCGCTGAGCTGATCGACCATGGTGTTGATGGTGTTCTTCAGCTCGAGGATCTCGCCGCGCGCGTCGACCTCGATCTTCTGCGACAGGTCACCGCGCGCCACCGCCGTCGTCACCTGGGCGATCTGCCGCACCTGGGACGTCAGGTTGCCCGCCATGAAGTTGACGGAGTCGGTGAGGTCCTTCCAGGTGCCGCTGACGCCGTCCACGCGCGCCTGACCGCCGAGCCGGCCTTCCGTACCCACATCACGCGCCATGCGCGTCACCTGGTCGGCGAAGGTCGACAGCTGGTCCACCATCGTGTTCACGGTGTTCTTCAGCTCCAGCATCTCGCCGGAGACGTCCACGGTGACCTTCTGCGACAGATCGCCGTTGGCCACCGCCGTCGTCACCTGCGCGATGTTGCGCACCTGACCGGTGAGGTTCCGGAACGCGGTGTTGACGGAGTCCGTCAGGTCCTTCCAGGTACCGGCTGCGCCCGGCACCTGCGCCTGGCCACCCAACTCGCCCTCGACACCGATCTCCCGCGCCACCCGCGTGACTTCGTCACCGAAGGACGACAGCTGGTCCACCATCGTGTTGACGGTGTTCTTCATCTCCAGCATCTCGCCGGCCACATCGACGGTGACCTTCTGCGACAGGTCACCGCTGGCCACCGCCGTCGTCACCGAGGCGATGTCCCGCACCTGGGTGGTGATATTCCGGAAGACCGTGTTCACCGAATCGGTGAGGTCCTTCCACGTTCCCGCCGCACCCGGCACATTCGCCTGACCGCCGAGCCGCCCCTCGCCGCCGACCTCGTTGGCGACCCGGGTCACCTCGTCCGCGAACGTACGCAGCGTCTCGGTCATCTGGTTGATCGTCTCGGCGAGCTGCGCCATCTCACCGCGCGCCGAAACCGTCACCTTCTGCGACAGATCGCCATTGGCAACCGCCGTCGTCACCTGCGCGATCCCGCGCACCTGGGACGTCAGATTGCCGGCCATAAGATTCACCGAATCGGTGAGGTCCTTCCACACACCGGCCACACCCGGCACCTGTGCCTGGCCGCCGAGCTCGCCCTCCGTGCCGACCTCGCGCGCGACTCGCGTCACCTCGGAGGAGAAAGAGGAGAGCTGATCGACCATCGTGTTGACGGTGTTCTTGAGCTCCAGCATCTCTCCGGCCACATGAACCGTGACCTTCCGGGACAAGTCCCCCTTGGCGACCGCCGTCGTCACCAGCGCGATATCGCGCACCTGAGCCGTCAGCCGGTACGCCATCGTGTTGACCGAATCCGTGAGGTCCTTCCACGAACCGGACATCCCACGCACCCGGGCCTGCCCGCCCAGTTTGCCCTCCGTGCCCACCTCACTGGCCACACGCGTGACCTCGTCGGTGAACGTGGACAGTTGGTCGACCAGGTTGTTGACCGTACGCCCGACCTTCAGGAACTCCCCGCGCAGCGGATGCCCGTTGCCGTCCGGGGCCTGCGCCCTCAGTTCCATACGCGGCGACAGATCGCCTTCGGCCACCGCGGACAGCACCCGGCCGACCTCGGAGACGGGGCGTACGAGGTCGTCGACCAGCGCGTTGGACGCGTCGATCGCCGAGGCCCAGGAACCCTCGCAGACGCCCGTCTCCAGGCGCTCCGTGAGCTTGCCCTCGCGGCCGACCATGCGCCGTACGCGCGACAGTTCGCCCGTCAGGTGCAGATTGCGGTCGGCCACCTCGTTGAAAACAGCCGCGATCTCGGACATGACTCCGTCGCCGGACACCGTCAGGCGCTTGCGGAAGTTCCCGTCCCGCATCGCCTCCAGGGCCATGAGCAGTCTGTTCAGCGCCGCGGTGTCCACCTCGGTGGTCCCGTTGCGCGGTTTGCGCCGGTTACTCAGGGACTCTCCGCCTTTCGCGCGCGCTTTAGTGCCCCGCGTCGCTGCGCCAGACTCCACTGTGTCCCTCCCGCAAGGGTCGACCGTTACTGCTCGGGGTGTTCGGGTAGTGCTCTGCTAGTGCTCTGCGTGTTTGGACCATCTCTTGAAGCTTGCCCAGTGTTTCACCGTGGCTGAACCAGGCCATAACAGTTCGGCAGCTTCGCACATCGTCCGCACACACCCTCCCGGACGGAAACACTGTGGTGACCGGCATCCGCATGGACGGCGAAGGTAAGTAACCTTGCATGCGGCTGTCCAGCCACGCCGGTCCGTCCGGCCTGGGCGGTGGCACGAGCACAAGCGGGCAGGCATCGGAGGGGCGGCCTCACCATGACCACCGGAGTGCATCCTGGGGGACAGCCCCAGGATCCCGGACAGACCGGCAACCGTCACCTGCCGCGGCAGGGGCGAGTCGGCCACGAAGCCCTGCCCGAAGAAACCCGGACAAGGAGTGCTGTGATCACCGCTCGCGCGGCCGCCAGCTTCGACCCCGTCGGACGGTCCGTCGCGACCGCTCGGTCCTTTGTCCGTGACACCCTCCAGGGCTGGGGCTTCGCTGACATCGTCGACGACGCCGTGGTCCTCACCAGCGAACTCGTCACCAACGCCGTGGTACACGCGGGCACGTCCGCCGATGTCCTGTGTCTGCGCACCGAGGACGGCGTACGCATCGAAGTAGCGGACCGCTACCCGGAACGAGAGATTCCACTCCAGGCGGCGGCCGTCAACATGGGCAGCCCCGACCGCGAGGGCGGCCGCGGCCTCCAGCTGTGCGCGGCCCTGGCCGCCGGCTGGGGAGTCGAGTACACGCCCACCCACAAGCAGGTCTGGTTCCAACTCGACCTCCCGGACCGCCCGGTGGGCACCCGCGCCGCCGGCCCCTCGCTGCCCGCCGACCTCCTGCCTCTCGCCGACGGCCGCGTACGCGTCGCCGTCGTCCAGATCGACCGCGCCGGCGCCATCTCCGCCTGGAGCGAGGACGCGGAAGAACTCTTCGGGTACGCGGCCGAGCAGGTCATCGGCAAACCCCTGACCGACCTCGCGGCCTGGCCGCACACCCCCGGCACCAGCACCGGCATCGCCGAGGCCCTCCAGCTCTCGCGCTGGGAGGGCAGTTACGGCCTCCGCGGCGCCAACGGCCGCGTGACACCTGTGTACGCCTCGCATCTGCGCGTCCGCGACACCGGCGGCGAGCCCTCCACGGTCTGTCTCCTTGTACGCGATCACGAGCGCGCCGTCCTGCAGACTCCCCTGCGCGTACCCGCCGCGGACTCGGCGACACACTCCGAAGGCGGCCAAGCCACCGACCCCTTCGAGGTCTTCATCGGCTCCCCGGCCCCGGACGACCTCGACGGCCTCCTCCAGCGCACCGTGGAGCGCGCCCGCGACATGCTCGACGGCGACTCCGCCTTCCTGCTGCTGGCCACCGACGACGAGACCGAGCTGGAGGTACGCGCCTCCACCGGGCTCCCCTCCGCCCGCCAGCGCTTCGCTCGCGTCCCCGTGGAGGCGGGCCCCGGCCGCTACGGCTCGGCCCGGATGCCGGCCGTCCACGACGACCTCACGGCCGTCCCGGGCGCCGTACCGCTGCTGAGCGGCACGGGCATGCGGTCGGTCGTCACGGTCCCGCTGAAGGTCGAGGGCCGCCTCACGGGTTCGCTCGGCGTCGCGGCCGAGTCCCCCGCCCGGTATTCGAACGAAGAAGCCCTGCGCCTTCAGTTCGCCGCCGACCGCATCGCGCTCGCCGTCGAATCGGCCCGCCTGGGCGAGCTGGAGCGTCTGCGCCGGGGCTCGCTGTCCTTCCTCGTAGAGGCCTCCGACCTCCTCGCGGGCACCCTGGACCGCGATCAGACACTGGCCCTCATGGCACAGATGACGGTCCCGACCCTGGCCACCTGGTGCGCCGTCTACACGATTGCCGACCAGGCCTCGGACCCGTATCTCTCGTACGTCCTGCATGAGGACGAGGAGCGCATCGACGGCCTCAAGGCCCTCCTCTCCAAGATCGCCCCGCCGGACCCGGTCCCGACCCCCGGCGCCCGCGTCTGGTCGGCCCCGGCCGAGGCGGCCCACGAGGCGGCCCTGCGCACTTCCATGCGCAGCCTGGGCCGCGGCGAGCCCGCGACGGTCAGCTCCGGCATCGGCACGACCCTCGCCACGGCCTCGGCGGTCGGCGGCGAGACGGTCGTACTCCCCTTGGTGGCCCGCAACCGCGTCATCGGCATGCTGACGCTCGGCAAGCCGACGGACGAACACTTCCGCCAGGAGATCCTGGAACTCGCCGAGGACCTCTCCCGGCGGGCCGCCCTGGCCCTGGACAACTCCCGCCTGTACTCCGAGCGCATGGCCATCAGCCAGTCCCTCCAGCGCAGCCTCCTGCCGCCCGAACTCCCGGTCATCGAGGGCGTGGAGGTCGAGGTCATCTACCGCGCGGCGGGCGAGGGCAACGAAGTCGGCGGTGACTTCTACGACGTCTTCCCGATCCGCGACGGCGCGTACGGCTTCGCCATCGGCGATGTCTGCGGTACGGGCCCGGAGGCAGCCGCGGTCACGGGCCTGGCCCGCCATGCCCTCCGTCTCCTCGCCCGAGAGGGTTTCGGCGGCCCGGCCGTCCTGGAGCGCCTCAACTCCGCGATCCTCGACGAGGGCGCCCGCAGCCGCTTCCTGACCCTCCTGTACGGCGAGTTGTGGCCCCAGGAAGACGGCAGCGCCGTCCTGAAGATCGTCTGCGCCGGCCATCCGCTCCCGCTGCGCCTGCGCCAGGACGGCACGGTCGAACCGGCCGCCGAACCACAGCCCCTCCTCGGCGTCATGGACGATCTCGAACTGTACGAGCAGACGGTGACGCTCGATCCAGGCGATGTCCTCCTGTGCGTGACGGACGGCGTCACGGAACGCCGCGAAGGCACACGCATGTTGGGCGACGACGGCCTCACGGACGTCCTCACCACCTGCACGGGCCTGACCGCCGGCGCGGTCGCCGCCCGCATCATGCGCGCGGTCGAACGCTTCGCTTCCGACGCCCCGTCAGACGACATGGCCATCCTGGCCATGCGCGTTCCGGGTCTCCACAAGGACTGACACAACGGCTGACGCACTGAAGTCCCAGAACAAGTCCCGGCATACGGCATACGAAAAAGGCCTCCGCCCGATCGGGCGGAGGCCTTTGCTGTCAGAGCCCCCAAACGGAATCGAACCGTTGACCTTCTCCTTACCATGGAGACGCTCTACCGACTGAGCTATAGGGGCCTGCCGCGCTTTCGGGTTTTCCCCGCAGCGACGGCATAGATCATACCCCGAACAGCGGAGTGCTCCCAACCGTGTTCGATACCGGCCTCGACTAGAAGGCAGGCTGCAACAACCCACCGAGCGCATTGCACGCGGACACGATCCGATGCATCTCACGCTTCGTCAAAGCAGCGTCCACGGGCAGCGCCAGCGTCTCGTCCGCGGCGCACTCGGTCTCCGGCAGATACACGTCCCGCCGGAACCCGGGCATCCGGTGCACAGGCGTCTTCACCGGTACCCAGCACTCAACTCCCCTGGCCCGCACGGCCCGCGCGAAAGCGTCCCGGTCCGGCCGCCCATTGCCCGGCACCCGCACGACGTACTGCTGGTACGTGTGCCCGATACCGCCTTCCGGCGTCCGCACCCCGCTCAACCGCCTGTCCAGATACCCGGCATGAGCCCTGCGCTGCTCGACCTCGTCGTACGGCGCCTTCGACTCGCTCTGCTCCAGCACCAGGAGACCATGCCGCTGCCCGACGCGCCGCAGCCCCGCGAGGTCAGCGGGCCGACCGAAACGGTGCACGGCGACAGCAGCCACCGTCCGCGGCCCGACGACAGCGTCAACGGCGGCGGCATCAAGACAGTACGTAGCCGGATCTATGTCGGCGAACACCGGCATCGCACCGGTCAGGCTCACGGCCTCGGCGACCTCGACGTTCCCGAACGCCGGCACGATGACCTCGTCACCAAGTCCGACGCCCGCGGCCCTGAGCATTCCTACAGTCCCCATGCTCGGGATGCTTATCGCGCAACGTGAACTCCAAGTGACGCACAACAAAAAAGAGCTGGTCCCCAAACCGAAGTTCAGGGACCAGCTCTTTCAATATTTGTTCGGCGGTGTCCTACTCTCCCACAGGGTCCCCCCTGCAGTACCATCGGCGCTGT
>NZ_BAAGPS010000022.1:52401-62689 GCF_054783935.1 Streptomyces pseudoechinosporeus | reverse complement strand
TGACCATCCTCATGCGGCGCAGACTCGCCCGCGCCCACGCGCGCACAGCCCCGAAATGATCAGTTCGCGGACAGGCACTTAGGTGGCGGCAACATGGCGCATACCCACCGCATATCCGCTGTTTCCCAGCGCTGGCACGCACCTTGGTGGCAATCTGCTCAACAGCAGACACGCAAAGTACAGGCCGCACGCAGCCGGAGGTGCACGTCCCGTGGCGTCCAATGTCAATCCCACCGTCAGGCGACGCCGGCTGGGCCAGGAGCTGCGCCGGCTCCGAGAGCTCAAGGGCATGACCGCCGAAGAGGTCGCCGAGCGCCTGCTCGTCTCCCAGTCGAAGATCAGCCGCCTGGAGAACGGACGGCGCAGTATCAGCCCGCGCGATGTCCGTGACCTGTGCGGGGTGTACGAGGTCGAGGACCAGAGAATGGTCGACGGCCTGATGGAAATGGCCAAGGCCTCGCGCCAGCAGGGCTGGTGGCACGCGTTCGGAGACATCCCGTACAGCGTCTACATCGGCCTGGAGACGGACGCCGAATCGCTGCGGGTCTACGAGCCCCAGATCGTCACCGGACTGCTCCAGACCCCCGCGTACGCCGAAGCCATCGTCCGCGGCGGATCGCCCGAGTCCTCGGACGCGGAGATCGAGAAACGCGTCCAGGTCCGGCTGCGGCGCCAGGAGCGCATCAACGCCGAGAAGAACCCGCTGCGCCTGTGGGTGGTGCTGGACGAGGCCTCGCTGCGCCGGGTGGTCGGCGACAACAACGTGATGCGCGAGCAGTTGGAGCACCTCAACGAGATGGCCCAACTCCCCCATATCACCGTGCAGATACTGCCGTTCGACGTCGGCGCGCACTCCGGTCTTGCCGGGCAGTACGCGATCCTGGAGTTCGCCGACGCGGCCGATTCGAGCGTGGTGTACATCGAGGGTGTCACCAGCGACCTGTATCTGGAGAAGGCGCCGGACGTGCAGAAGTACAGCCTCATGTACGAGCATCTGCGGGCCCAGGCTCTCAACCCCGAACAGTCGCGGCAGATCATCGCCGACATCGCGAAACAGTACGCCCACGGAGACCGCGTGAGCTGAAGGGCGCAGATTGTAGACCTCGGCGTGCCTTAGCAGAAGGCCTGGATGGCATATTCCATCCAGACGAGTGAACGGCTCCTCCGGACGAGGAAGTTGGCGAGTAGCGTCGATCACGCCACTCGATCAACAAAGTTGGCGCGAACTGCGCTGTGGCCCCAATGGCCCGGTGACCTCGGCCAGCGATTCACCATCGGAGCGAACATGGCAATTCTGCAAGGCGCCACGAAGACGTGGACGAAGTCCTCGTACTCCTCCCCCAACAGCGCGTGCGTCGAGGTCAAGTCACCCACCACCTCGGCCCTCGCCGTCCGCGACTCCAAGGCCCCCGAGGGCCCGACCCTGGCCTTCCCGGCCGAGGCATGGAGTGTCTTCGTGACCTCGGTCAAGCAGTGAGACCCGAGAGTCCCTGACCCTCGGCCACCACTGGCCGGACCAACTCCATACGCACCACAGCAAGAGCCCTCTCGACTGGCCGCCGTCACCAGCCGAGGGGGCTGCATTTTCGCTTGGTGAACCTGATCGCGGAACTTCGGGCGGAGTCGAACGGGATACCTCTCCCAAACTGACGCTCCATCAGCTACACCGGACCCATGACAGACGACGCGACGCACGCAGACGAAACCCGCAGCCACATGTATGCCGAACTGGCCGCCGTCGGCCCCTACGGAGCCGACCTCGGGCACGCGCTCATCACCATGGTCGAGCCGCATCCCGGCCGGGAGCGCGAGTACAATCGCTGGTACGAAGACGACCACTACATCGCGGGCGCGATGGCCATGCCGTGGATGTACGCGGGACGTCGCTGGGTCGCCACGCGGGACCTGCAACTCCTGCGCTACCCCCAGACCTCCTCCGTCGCGCAGCCGGTGACGGCAGGGTGCTACATATCCGTCTACTGGATGACCGCAGGCCGCTACGCCGACCACATGCGATGGACCGTCGGCATCAACAAACGCCTCAACCGCGACCACCGTGTCTTCCAGGACCGCACGCACGTCTTCACCGCGTTCCAGGACCACGCGGCGACCGTCTACCGCGACGGCGACCACGGCCCGCGTGACGTCCACGCCCTCGACCACCCCTTCGCCGGGCTCGTCGTCCAGGTCATCGACGCCGACTCCCCCGGCAGGCGCGGCGAACTGCTCGCGTGGCTGCGCGACGACCACCTTCCGAAACGGCTGGCGGGCTCGCCTGCGGCCATGGTGACCGTCTTCACGCCGACGCCGTTGCCCCTGGACCGGATGACCTACGTCAAGCAGGTCGAGGGGGTCGGGACCCGGCTGACCCTGTTGTGGTTCCTCCAGCACGATCCCCGCGACCACTGGCTCGACCACTTCGCGGACCTGGACACGGCAGTGGCGGCTTCGGGGCTGGGCGACGTGCAGTTCGTCGCACCGTTCATACCCACGGTGCCTGGGACGGACCGTTACGTGGACGAGCTGCGGTGAGCCCGCCGGCGACTGCCGCCACCGGAACCAGGTCTGGGGCCCGCGGTTGCTTCAGCGGCGACTGTGTATGCCTTGAATGGCACTGGCACGGTGCCACTCCGGAGAACTTCATGGCTCACCTGGCCATGTGGGAGGGGATCGGCAAGTCCGACGGTTCGGAGACCGAGTGGGGCGACCACGTCACCGATGCGGAGTACAACAGCCGGAAGTGAGAACCGCATAGCGCCGGTCAAGAAGCCCGCGCCAGGATTCAGTCGGGGAGAGGTTCGGCGTAGTGGCGGAAGGCGTCGCGCTTGTGGTGGATGTCGTACAGGCGCTGGGCCAGGGCGTCGGGGCTGCTGTGTTCGGCGTCGGGCCGGATGGCGCCGGGGACGATCAGCTGGGCGACGTGGATGTTCTGCGGGGCGAGGGTGTCGTGGAGCATGCGGGCGTAGGCGCTCTCGGCGGCGAAGGCGATGGAGGTGCCGGCCACGGCGGGGTTGGGGCGTGCGGCGCTGGCGCCGTTGACGAACAGCAGGGTGCCGCGGCCGAGGTTGCGCATGCCGGGCAGGACGGCGTTCACGGCCGCGACGGGGCCCTTGACGGAGAAGGACAGCGGCGCGTCGAGGTCGTCGGCGCTGGTGTCGAGGACCGGCTTCATGAAGTCGGCGCGGGGCACGGGGCTGTACTGGAGGATCTCAATGGTCCCCAGGGCGGCCGCGGCCGCATACAGGGCCTCGTTCAGTGACTCGATGTCGAGCACGTCGGCGGTGAAGCCGCGGGCCTGGATGCCGTCGCGGGCCAGCTCGGCGGACAGTCCCTCCAGTTGCTCGGCGTTGCGGGCGATCAGGGCGACGGCGTGGCCGGCGGCTCCGAAGCGGCGGGCGGTGGCCAGCCCGAGGCCGGGGCCGGCGCCGATGAGGGCGAACGTGGTCATGGTGAGCCCTTGAGTGAGTGGGTGTGGTGGATGAGTGGCGGGGCTGGACGCCGACGGCGTCCGGCCCCGGGGTCGGGTCAGGGCGTGAGGAGGGTCTTGATGGCGCGGCGCTCGTCCATCGCCTGGTAGCCCTCGGCGACCTGCTCCAGGGGCAGGGTGAGGTCGAAGACCTTGCCGGGGTTGATACGGCCGTCGAGGACCCGCTGGATGAGGTCGGGCAGGTAGTCGCGTACCGGGGCCGGGCCGCCGCGCAGGCCGACGTGGGAGAAGAACAGTTCCTGGCCGTCGATCGCCACGTCGTGGGGGACGCCGACGAAGCCGACGTTGCCGCCGGGCCGGGCGGAGTGCAGGGCCTGCTGCATGGCCTCGGGGGTGCCGACGCACTCCAGTACGGAGTCGGCGCCGACACCGTTCGTCAGCTCCTTCACGCGGGCGATGCCTTCCTCGCCGCGCTCGGTGACGATGTCGGTGGCGCCGAATTCGAGGGCCAGCTTCTGCCGCGGCTCGTGCCGGCTCATCGCGATGATGCGCTCGGCGCCGAGTTCCTTGGCGGCGATGACGCCGCACAGGCCGACCGCGCCGTCTCCGACGACGACGGCGGTGGAGCCGGGCTTGACCTCCGCGGCGACGGCGGCGTACCAGCCGGTGCCCATCACGTCGGACACGGCGAGCAGGCTGGGCACGACATCGTCGGCGGGCAGATCGGGGGTGGCGACGAGTGTGCCGTGCGCGTTGGGGATACGGACGTACTCGGCCTGACAGGTGCTCATGAACTCGCGGCGAGCACAGTTGGACTGGTAGCCCGCCTGGCAGTTCGGGCAGGCGTTGTCCGAGGTGGCGAAGGAGCCGACCACGAACTGTCCCGGCTTGACGGAGGTGACCTCGCTGCCGACCTCCTCGACGAAGCCGACGTACTCATGACCCATCGGGTGGGGTTCGTCGACGGGCTCGATGCCGCGGTAGGGCCACAGGTCCGAGCCGCACACGCAGGTGACGGCGGTACGGATGACCGCGTCGGTCGGGTTGACGATTTCGGGCGCGGGGACGTCCTCGACCCGGATGTCGCCAGGGGCGTGAATGATGGTTGCGCGCATGATGCCTTCTTGCGTGGAGTGCGTGGAGGGTGTCGCCGCGTCAGTGCGGCGGCAGCTGTGCGGATTCAGGCCGTCGCGTGCCGCTGCTGGGGAAGGTGACGTCCGCTCTCACGTCTTTTCTCGCCTCCTCCGTGCAGCACCCGGAATTTCGATGGCGTCATTTCGATGGCGTCCGGAAAGGAAACCGGTGGGCTGGGGTCGACTCATCGGCGGAGTGTTTTCCGGTGGCCGGAGCCGGTCTCCGGTCGCGTCAATGAGCTTGCCACTGTCGCGCGCGCCCGCAAAGGGGAGGGTTCCATCCTGGGAGCACATCATCCAGGGAGAAAACTCTCCCCCTCTTCCCACCGTGGCAACGGCGCCATCCGCAGTAGGCCGCTCTCGTCCGTGAACTGTCGGCAGCGGACCGCCACTTCAGCAAGTGATCGACTCGGCTGACAGTCCGCGAGGCGGCGCGAATGACCGGGGCGGAAAGGTATCCTGGGATAAATTCGGCCCCCTCACAATGTAATGGTTTCATGCGACAGTTACTCGCATGGACAGCAGCGTACATTTGAAGGAGCTGGGTGAATTCCTCAAAGCCCGGCGAGCGGAGTTGAGTCCGCGCACGGTCGGGCTGCCGGAGACCGGCGCGCCACGGAGAGTGCCCGGCCTGCGGCGGGACGAGGTCGCCCGGCTGGCCGGGCTCAGCAGCCTTCACTACACCCGCCTGGAGCAGGGGCGCGTAGGGCCGTCGGCGGCCGTGCTCGCGACGCTCGTCCGCGTCCTGCATCTGAACGACGAACAGCGGGATCACCTGTTCGCGCTGGCCGGCAAGGTGGGGGTCAAGGTCTGCCGGCGGCCGGCGCAGAAGGTTCAGCCCCAGGTGCAACGGTTCCTGGACGACATCCCGTTCACCCCGGCGCTGGTGCTGGGGCGGTATATGGACATCCTCGCCTGGAACCCGCTGGCCGCCGCCCTGTTCACCGACTTCTCCCACATGCCGGGGAAGAGGCGGAACTTCATCCGGCTCCTCTTCACCGAGCCCGCGGTGAGGGCGCTGTACCCGGAGTGGGAGCGCGTTGCCCATGCCTGCGTCACGCAGTTGCGGATGGAGGGCGCCAAGTGCCCTGGAGACGCGCAGCTCGTCGAACTGGTGGGTGAACTGTCTGTGGTGGACGCCGACTTCCGGCGATGGTGGGGTGCCGAGCACGCCACGGCGCTGGGCGTGGGAACAAAGACCCTGCGGCATCCGCTCGTCGGGGAGATCACCCTCGACTGGGACGGCTTCATCTGCACCACCGACGCCGAGCAGCAGCTGGTGATCTGGACCGCCGAACCCGGTACGGCATCGCACGACAGCCTGCGTCTGCTCTCGTCCTGGACGGCTCAGCCGGCCGCACGTGCGTCCGACGCCCCCTGACACGGCTCACCGTTTCTGTCGGACCGGGAGTCGACAGCCCGACGCGTGCGTCAGCGGCCGCGAAATTCGTGAATCCTGCATCTTTCCCGTCCGCCGATCACCGCCCCACACTGTCGTGCTTGCGTTCTGCGGTTTTCCTCTGTCGGGAAACGGAGCCGAATACCCCCTGGGAGAAGAACATCCAGGGAGAAAACTCTCCCTCCCACGACTGATGCCGGCGATGCGAGACTGCCCGGCGTGACCGACCGCGGGCCTCGCAGCACGTGCGAATTTCTCAGTGCCCGGTGGTGATGACGTCACGGGATTCGCCCCGTTCCTGCCGCTGCGCAGGCCAGGAGCCCCCGCCCGCCGAGTCCGAAAGCGTATGTATGTCCTCCACTGAGTTCACCGATCCAGATGTTCCGCCCCCCACCGACTCCACCGAGTCCCCGACAGCGCCGACCCGGCGCACCTTCATTGCCACGACCACTGCCGTCGGTGGTGCCGTCGTCGCCGGCGGCATCATCGCCGGATCGACTTTCATCGATGCGGAGGGTGCGGAAGCCGGCGAGGCCGCACCCTCCAGCCGCGTCTCGCTGACGGTGAACGGCGCTCGGCGCACCGTCACGGTCGACAACCGCACCTCGCTCCTCGACCTGCTGCGGGAGCACTTCGGTCTCACGGGCTCGAAGAAGGGCTGCAACGCCGGCGCCTGCGGGGCGTGCACCGTGCTGGTCGACGACCGGCGGGTCAACTCCTGCCTGACCCTGGCGGCCCGTCTGGAGGGTGCCGAGGTCACCACGATCGAGGGCCTGGCGAAGGGCGACGAACTGCATCCGCTGCAGCAGGCGTTCATCGACCAGGACGCCTTCCAGTGCGGCTACTGCACGCCCGGCCAGATCGTCTCCGGCATCGGCTGCATCAAGGAGGGCCATACCGGTTCGCCGGAGGAGATCCGGGAGTTCATGAGCGGCAACATCTGCCGCTGCGGCTGTTACGTGAAGATCGTGCGCGCGGTCGAGCAGACCGCGGGCCGGAAGTAAGGAGCCGCTGACATGTATCCCTTCTCCTACACCAAGGTCTCCGACACCCGTGAGGCCCTTGACGCGGGCCGGAACGGCGGACGTTACATCGCCGGCGGCACCACGCTGGTCGACCTGATGCGCGAGACCGTCGAGCGCCCCGAGACGCTGGTCGACATCAGCGGCCTGCCGCTGCGCGAGGTCACCGTCACCGAACGCGGCGGGCTGCGCATCGGCGCCTTGGTGCGCATGGCCGAGGCCGCCGCCCACCCCAAGGTGCGTTCCCTGTTCCCGGTCGTCTCCGAGGCGCTGGAGCTGAGCGCCTCAGCTCAGCTGCGGAACATGGCGACCATCGGCGGCAACATCATGCAGCGCACCCGGTGCACGTACTTCCGTGACGTGAGTGCCGACTGCAACAAACGCGACCCCGGCTCCGGTTGCGCGGCCCTGCACGGCGTCAACCGCACCCATGCGATCCTCGGCACCTCCGACGACTGCGTGGCCACCCATCCCTCCGATGTGGCCGTGGCGTTCGCGGCGCTGGAGGCGCAGGTGCATCTGCTGGGCCCGGACGGGGAGCGCCAGGTCCCCTTCGCCGACTTCCTGCTGCGACCGGGCAGCACCCCCAACCGTGAACAGGCCCTCCGCCGGGGCGAGCTGATCACCGCCGTGGAGATTCCTGCCCTGCCGCGTCCGCTGAAGTCCGGCTACCTGAAGGTGCGCGACCGGCAGTCCTACGAGTTCGCGCTGACCTCCGCCGCGGTCGCACTGCATGTACGGGGCGGAGTGATCCGGGACGCGTACGTCGCCGCCGGAGGCGTGGGCACCGTCCCGTGGAAGCTCCCTGCCGTCGAAGAAGCCCTCGTCGGTGAACGCCCCTCCGACCGGCTGTGGGCCGAGGCCGCCGGCCGCGCCGCGGGCGGGGCCCGGCCGCTGCAGCACAACCGGTTCAAGGTCGAACTGCTCCAGCGCACCGTCGAACGCCAGCTGCGCACCGTAGGAGACAGCAAATGAGCCCCCAGCCGCAGGCAGCCGTCGGCGCGCCGCTGTCCCGGGTGGACGGCCGGCTGAAGGTCACCGGCCAGGCGCTGTACGCCGCCGAACACGACATCAAAGGCGCCGCGCACGCGGTGATCGTCGACGCCGCCATCGGCCGCGGCCGCATCACGTCCATCGACACCGACGCCGCCCTGGCCCACCCGGGCGTGCTCAAGGTGATCCACCACCGCAACGCCCCGAAGCTGCCGTACCGCGACAACCCCGGGTCCAACAACCCGCCCGGCCGGCGGCTGCGGGTGTTCCAGGACGACCGGGTGCTCTTCCACGGCCAGCCGGTCGCCGTCGTGGTGGCCACCAGCCTGGAGGCCGCCCAGCACGGGGCCAGCCTGGTGAAGGTCGGCTACGACGCCGAACAGTCCTCGACCGACCTGGCCGAGGCCGAGCCGGGCGAGCCGACCAACTATGCGCGCGGCGACGCGGAGGCCGGTCTGCGCTCCTCGGCCGTGCGGCTGGACCTGACGTACCGGCTGGCGCGCAACCATCACAACCCGATGGAGCCGCACGCCACCCTCGCCCGCTGGGACGGCGACCGGCTGACCGTGTGGGACAAGACCCAGTGGGTGATGGGCACCCACGACGAGCTCGCCGCCGTGTTCGGCCTGCCCGCGGACGCGGTGCGGGTCATCAACCCGTTCGTCGGCGGTGGTTTCGGCAGCGGGCTGCGGTGCTGGCCGCACACCGCCGTCGCCGCGCTGGCCGCGCGGGAGACGAAGCGCCCGGTCAAGCTGGTGCTCAGCCGCCGGCAGATGTACTTCGGCACCGGCTTCCGGCCCTCCTACGCGTACCGGCTGCGCCTGGGCAGCGACCGGCGCGGTCGGCTGACCGCGGCCATCCACGGCATCGACGCCGAGACCTCCTCGTACGAGACGTTCACCGAGGCCATCCTGGGCGCGGGGCAGATGACCTACAGCATGCCCCACGTCAGCCAGGCGTACCGGCAGGTGCCTCTGGATGTGAACACCCCGATCTGGATGCGCGGCCCCGGCTTCGCCACGGCGTCGTTCGCGATCGAGTCGGCCATGGACGAGCTCGCGCACGAACTGGGCGTCGACCCGATCGAGCTGCGGCGGCGCAACGAGCCGGACGAGGACGAGTCGAGCAACCTGCCCTGGTCCACCCGCCGGCTGCGCGAGTGCTACACGGTCGGCGCCCGTGAGTTCGGCTGGCACCGTCGCTCGTCCCGGCCGCGTGCGCGGCGCGAGGGCGACTGGCTGATCGGCCTGGGCATGGCCGCCGGTGTGTACGACCCCGGGCGTTTTCCCGCGCAGGCCCGGGCCCGCCTGGATGCCGACGGCACCGCGGTGGTGGAGGCGGCGACCAGTGACATGGGGCCGGGCACCTACACCTCGCAGACCCAGGTGGCCGCGGACGCGCTCGGGCTGACCATGCGCACGGTGACCTTCCGGCTCGGCGACTCGCTGTATCCGCCGACCGGCCCGCACGGCGGCTCGGCGACCATGGCCAGCGTCGGCACCGCCGTTCTGGACGCCTGCGACCAGGTGCGGCGGCAGGCGGTCAGGCTGGCCGTCGAGGACGAACGGTCGCCGCTGTACGGGGTGGACGCCGATGAAGTCGTCGTACGCGGCGGCCGGCTGCATGTGCAGGGCAACCCGGCGCGCGGTGAGACCTACCAGCGGCTGCTGGCCCGCAACGACCGCTCCCGCCTGGAAGCACGTGGTTCCTACGCCGGGCCGCCGGCTCCCGCGCGGCGCTCCTACCACGCCTACAACGCCACCTTCGCCGAGGTCGCCGTGGATGCGACCCTCGGGCTGGTGCGGGTGCGGCGGATGCTCGGGGTGTACGACGCGGGGCGCATCATCAGCCCCAAGCTGGCGGACAGCCAGGCGATCGGCGGCATCGTGGGCGGTATCGGCGCGGCCCTGCTGGAGCACACGGTCACCGACCACCGCGACGGCCGGATCGTGAACGCCAACCTCGCCGACTACCTCGTGCCCGTCAACGCCGACGTCCCCGAGGTCCGGGCGATCTACCTGGACGGCGAGGACAACGACGGCAACGCGCTCGGTGTCAAGGGGCTCGGCGAGGTCGTCCAGGTGGGTGTGGCGGCCGCGATCGCCAACGCGGTCTTCAACGCCACCGGCCGACGGGTCCGTGAACTGCCCATCACCGCCGAGGCACTTCTCTGAGCCGAGGCCCGATGCGAGCACTCCGGGCGGCCGGTTTCGTGGTGAGACGGCCGCCCGGGGTGCTCACCCGACCGTTCGGCGGCTGACCATGCCCGGCCGCCGGACCCCCGGGCCGCCGCCGTGTCACTCCCCCCGACGAC
>NZ_BAAGPS010000022.1:0-52375 GCF_054783935.1 Streptomyces pseudoechinosporeus | reverse complement strand
CCACGGTCCCCCAGTCCCCCGGCCCTCATGGCGAACCACGGAGAAAGACTCATGCTGAACATCGCGGACACACTGCACCGCTGGTGCCGCGAGGCACGCCCCTTCGCCCTGGCCACCGTCGTCGACGTCACCGGCAGCGCACCCCTGCCCGTCGGTACGTCGGTCGCGGTGGACGAGGACGGCACCGCGGTCGGCAGCATCTCCGGCGGCTGCGTCGAGGGCGCCGTCTACGAACTGTGCCGACAGGTCCTCCACGACCAGGGTCCACCCCAGCGCGCCCGGTTCGGCTACTCCGACGACGACGCCTTCGCCGTCGGCCTGACCTGCGGCGGCGAACTCGACGTCCTCGTCCGGCGCATCGACCCCGCCGCGGATCCCCATCTCGCCACCGCCCTGGACGACATCGTCCACGACAGGCCCACCGCCGTGGCGCAGGTGGTCGACGGCCCCCACGACCTGGTGGGCCGCATGCTCTGCGTCCTTGCCGACGGCACCGCCTCCTACGGAACCCTGGACGGAGGACCGACGGACCGCGCGGTGACCGCACAGGCGGGCGCCCTGCTCCGGTCCGGACGTACCGCCCGCGTCGAACTGGGCTCAGACGCCGACACCTGCCCGGACCGGCTGTCCGTCCTCGTCCACGTGGCCGCGTCCCGCCCCCGCATGCTGATCTTCGGCGCCGTCGACTTCGCCGCCGCGCTCAGCCGGGCCGGGGCCTTCCTGGGCTACCGGGTCACCGTGTGCGACGCCCGGCCCGTCTTCGCCACGGCGGCCCGTTTCCCGGACGCGGACGAGGTCGTGGTCGACTGGCCCCACCGCTACCTGGAGCACACGGCCGTGGACACCCGTACCGCCGTCTGCGTCCTCACCCACGACGCCAAGTTCGACATTCCCCTGCTGCGGCTGGCCCTCGATCTGCCCGTCGGTTACGTCGGTGCCATGGGATCGCGCCGCACTCACGATCAGCGTCTTTGCCTCCTGCGCGAGGCGGGCCTGTCCGACGAACACATCGCCCGCCTGCACTCCCCGATCGGCCTCGACCTCGGAGCTCACACGCCTGAGGAGACGGCCGTCTCCATCGCAGCGGAGATCATTGCCTCCGCCAACCTCGGCAGCGGCCTGCCCCTCTCCCGGGGAACAGGCCCGATCCACCGTCCGATGCCCGCCCCACCCACCCCAGCCGATGGCCGGCCCGGACGCGAAGAGGCAGCCGCACGCGCCGGGGCGGGACACGGCACGGGCTCCCGGGTGATCAACGGCTCGCCCCAGGCCGGCGACGCGACCCGTACGGTGGTCGAGGCGACGGTCGCCGAGCTGGGCCACGTGCCGGCCCCGGCAGCCGGAGCGCTCGCCGGGGACCGGACGGACGGAGCCGTGGACGGCGTCCCCGAAGCCCAGCCCCGCGCCCTCGCGGAGCCGTGACCGCTGTACGCGCCTGACCTGTGGACCTTCCCCTCCACAGGTGCGCAAGAAGAAGTTCCGTGCCACCAAGACTCCGCCCCGGCCACGGGGCCCCATCCTTGGGAGAATGGCTGACATGACTGGCAGCGCAGCCCACCATGAGCTGGGCGAATTCCTGAGAACCCGGCGCGCCGAGCTGACCCCCCGATCCGTCGGGCTGCCCGACTCGGGAGCGCCGCGTCGGGTACCCGGTCTGCGCCGGGAGGAAGTGGCCCTGCTGGCCGCGATCAGTACGGACTACTACACCCGGCTGGAACAGGGACGCATCGACGTGTCCGAGCCCGTGCTGGCGTCCCTCGCCCGCGTGCTGAAGCTCGATGACGACCAGCGGGAGTACGCCTTCCAGCTGGCGGGCAAGGAGACCGGCCGCCTGCGCCGGCCCGAGGTGCAGGTCGTCAACCCGCAACTGCAGCGACTGCTCGACGACCTCGGCTCCATCCCGGCCATGGTCCTCGGGCGCCAGATGGACGTCCTGGCGTGGAACGAGATGGGCGCCGCCCTGGTCGGGGACTTCGGGCGGATCCCGGAGAAGGACCGCAACTACGCGAAGATGATCTTCTCCGACCGTATGAGGGGGCTCTACGCCGACTGGGAGGGCGCGGCCCTGCTCGCCGTTGCCCAGCTGCGCATGGAGGTGGCCCGCGACCCCGGCTCCCCGACGCTCGTCGCGCTGGTCGAGGAGTTGTCGGAGCGGGACGCGGACTTCCGGCGGTGGTGGTCAGAGCACCATGTGGCGGCCCGACGGATCGGCGCCAAGACGCTGAACCATCCGGTCGTCGGCGAACTCACCGTCGAATGGGACACCCTCACCTGCAGCACCGACCCCGATCAGCATCTGACCATCTGGACCGCCCCACCCGGCACGCCCACGCAGGAACGGCTGCGCCTCCTCGCGGCCTGGGTGGCTGACGGCCACTCGCTCGCCCCCGGCGCGGCGAGCTGACGACGGCGTCACGTACGGGCGACGACGGGACCTCGGCGGCGCTACGGAACCCACGACGAACCGCCTGCCTACGCTGCTTCAGCCAGAACGTCACTGAGCGACATAGCCGCCGTCGACGGGAAGGGCGACGCCGACCACGAAGCTCGCCCCCGGACTGCACAGCCACAGAACCGCCGCGGCGATCTCGTCCGCACGGCCGAGCCTGCCGATCGGCTGGGCCGCCGCGGCCTCGGACCGGTCGAGTTCACCCTTCGCTTCCATGGCGGCGACCATGGGTGTGTCGATGGTGCCGGGGCAGACCGTGTTGATCCGGATGCCGCGTGGGGCGTATTCGAGGGCGGCGCTGCCGGTGAGGCCGATCACTCCGTGCTTGGAGGAGTGGTAGGAGGCCCGGCCCGGAAGGCCCACGAGGCCGCCGAGCGAGGAACAGTTGACGATGGCGCCGCCGCCCTGGGCGCGCATGTGCCGCAGCTCGTGCTTCATGCAGGCCCAGACGCCACGCAGGTTGACGGCCGTGACCCGGTCGAAGACCTCGCCAGGCTCGTCGGCGGCGTCACTCGGCGGGATCTGTATGCCCGCGTTGTTGAACGCCATGTCCAGGCGGCCGAAGGTCTCGACCGTCTTGTCGACCATGGCGGCGACCTGGTCCTCGCTGCTCACGTCGCAGGTGATACCGAGGGCTCGGTGACCGGCGGACGTCAGGCTGTCCGTGGCCTTGCGAAGAGCCTCCTCGTCGAGGTCCGCGAGCGCCACGGCCGCACCTGCCTCCGCGAAGGCCTGCGCAGTTGCCAGCCCCATTCCGGAGCCGGCGCCTGTGACGAGAGCGACCTTGTCGCTGAAGTCGTAGGTGGGGTTCATGGTTCTCCTCTTGTCGTTGCTGCCGGGACGGCACGAAGCCGGGCTCGCCCGATCGGCGGCTGACGTGCCCCGCTTCCTGTCGCTCCTGGCGGGCACGTGATGGCCATGGGCGGCGGGTCACACCCCGGCGCGGGAGCCGCTCTCCTCCATGGCGGTACTGCTCGCCGTGCTCTGCTGCACGACGCGAGACGTCGCCGACCCGGTCGTGCGCTGTACCGCGAGGGCGATCAGCGGTACGAGGGTGATGATCAGCGGCCGTGACATCGAGACTGACATGTCGCGGCTGACGCAAAAAGGGGAGGGTTTCTTCCTGGGGAGAACCATCCTGGGAGGAAACTCTCCCCCCAGGGCGCGACCGCACCACGCTATGAGGAACTGCACGAGAGCGACGCGCAGAGGAGCGTGCTCCAGGAAAACCTCAAGCCTGGGCAGGCGAGACTGGGGGGTACTGACAGGGCTTCCCACCTGCGGTGGCCTCGCCGTTAGCTTCGACGACATGACCAGAACCAGTTCCTCCGTACCCAGGCCGCCGCGTCGAGCGCGTCGGGGTTTGGTGCTCTCGCTGGCCATGACCTTCGTGTTCGTCGTGACAGCCTGCGGCAGCGGTTCGGAAGGGACGGCTTCGACAGCTTCACAGAGCGCCGCGCCCGCGAGTTCTTCGTCGTCCGGGTCGTCCGGGTCGTCCGGGTCGTCCGGGTCGTCCGGCGAGTCGGCCTCCGCTGCGGACTCCCCCTCGCCGAACCCGGACCAGTCGTCGAGCGACGGGACGCCGATCCGCGTCACCATGGGCGGCACGGTGCTCACGGGCCGGCTCCTGGACAACGCCACCGCTCGGGACCTGATCGAAAAGCTCCCGGTCACCGTGGAGTTCAGCGACCACCTGAACATGGAGAAGACGGGGGCGCTGCCCGAGGAGCTTTCCACGGAGGGCATGCCCGAGGGAGAGGACCCTCGCCCGCGGGACATCGGCTACTACGCTCCGGGGGGCGACCTCGTCTTCTACTACGGCGACGTGGGCTACCACGACGGCATCCTGAGGATTGGTCAGTTCGACGGAGACATGGACGCGATCGCCGACCAGGAGGACGGCTTCACCGCGAGGGTCGAGCTGGCCGACTGACCGTCGGTTGTCGGTGGCTCAGGTACTCACGGCCTCTGCGTTACTCGTGGTGGAGGTCTCCCCGGTCCCGGCGGCCCACCTGCTCAGATGAGCCAGCTTGACGGCCGTCGACGTATCCGATCCGGCGCTGTAGACGATGATCGAGAGTCCATGGTCGGCCTGCACATCAAGGGTCTCGAAGGCAAGGGTGAGGTCTCCCACGACCGGATGATGCAACTCCTGCAATCCGGTGTGGTGCGCACGTACCTCGTGGTGAGCCCACACGTCACGGAAGACCGGGCTCCTTGCCCGGAGCTCGTCGATCAGAGCGGTGAGCGCCGGATCGAGCGGGGTGCGTCCCGCTTCGGCGCGGAGGGCCGCCGCCGTGACGCGGCAGGCGAGGTCCCAGTCGGGGTGGAACGCCTGGGCACGGTGATCCAGGAAAACGAAGCGAGCCAGGTTCGGCGGCTGGTCGGCGCTGTCGAACGGCGTGACGTACAGAGCTCTCCCGAGCCCGTTCGCCGCGATCAGGTCCTGCCGTGCGTTCTGTGCGACAGCTGGGACGTGCAGCGCGTCAAGGACCCGCTGCACCGATGCCCGGACACGGCGAGCGGGCGCGGCCCGGCGCGGAGCGGGTGCCGTGTGGCCGCGCGCGAGATCGAACAGATGGTCTCGCTCGGCGGCCGTGAGTCGCAGAGCACGAGCGAGCGCGTCGAGCACGCTGTCCGACGCGCCCCGGATCCTTCCGCGTTCGAGACGCGTGTAGTAATCGACGCTGATGCCTGCCAGGAACGCGACCTCTTCGCGGCGCAGACCGGGAACCCGGCGTTCTCCTCCGAGAGCGGTCAGTCCGACCTGTTCGGGCGTGATCCTCGCACGCCTCGTGGTGAGGAAGCCGCGAACCTCGTCCTGCCTGGTCATCGGTTTCGCCTTTCGCCGGCGGATCGGCCTGTGCTTCGGTTCATGTGTCTGCCGCGTCGCCCATGGGCCATGGGCCGCTGCTTCCAACGCTGCTTCCAACGAGGAGGGGGATAGTGGCCGACGACGCCCAAGCTGACATTTGCCTCTCTTCCTTGTAAGGGGAGAATTCCTTCCTGGGAGCGGATGATCCAGGGAGAAAACTCTCTCCCTCAGCCGTCCTGGGACAGCAGCACCGATCACTCACCTGTCTGCCGGCTGGCGGCCCTGCGCGTGTCTGGCGCAGACCCCGCCCTCGCCGGACGGCAGTCAGGCAAACGACCTCTGGGCCGCAGCGGCCGCCCGCGGATGCCGCTCCCCTTCCTTCCTCTTCCTTCCTCCGGCGGACGCCCATACTCTGACGCTCCGTCAGATAGTTCGCCAGAGTCAGGGAGGCCTCGGCATGTCACTGCTCACGGACAGGACCGTGATCGTCTCGGGAGTCGGCGCCGGGCTCGGGCACCAGGTCGCGGCGGCCGTCGTACGGGACGGGGGCAACGCCGTGCTCGGGGCGCGTACGGAGGCGAATCTTGCCAAGGCCGCGGCGGAGATCGACCCCGACGGCACGCACACCGCCCACCGCCCGACCGACATCACCGACGAGGAGCAGTGCGAGGCGCTCGCCGCGCTCGCGGCCGAGCGCTTCGGGCGACTCGACGCCGTCGTCCATGTGGCCGCCTGGGACAGCTACTTCGGCGGCCTGGAGGACGCGGACTTCGCCACCTGGCAGTCCGTCATCGACGTGAACCTGCTCGGCACGCTGCGGATGACCCGCGCCTGTCTGCCCGCCCTGAAGGCGAACGGCGGGTCGGTCGTCTTCATCGGTACGCAGTCGTCGGTGGCCGCCCCCACCCAGGTGCGGCAGATGGCGTACGCGGCCTCGAAGGGCGCGCTGACGAGCGCGATGTACTCCCTGGCAAGGGAGTTGGGCCCGCATCGCATACGGGTCAACACCGTGCTGCCGGGCTGGATGTGGGGGCCGCCGGTCGAGGCGTACGTCCAGTTCTCGGCGCATACGGAGGGCGTACCGGAGGCAGAAGTACGGGAACGCCTCACGAGTCGCATGGCTCTGCCGGAGCTGGCCACCGACGGGGACGTGGCGGATGCCGCCGTGTTCCTGGCGTCCGACCGGGCTCGGGCCATCACCGGGCAGTCCTTGCTGGTGAACGCGGGTGAGTTGATGCGTTAGGCCGCGTGACCGGCCTCCGTACGGCTGGTCATGGATGTGAACCTAGGTCATCAAGCAGAACATTTTTGCTTCCTCTTGACCTGCCGAGCAGTTGTCGCCGCATGCCCGTCGAACCCACGATGAGCGGGCACTTCGCGGCCGCTTTGGCCTGCGCCGGTGAAGTGCCGTGCACGTCACTGCAGTTCAGCGCAGTTCACAAGGCGGATCGCGGGAGGGTGCATATGAACGGTCTCGACTGGACCGTGCTGATCGGCTACTTCGGTGTGATGGTCGCGATCGGCGTCTGGTCCCACAAGCGCGTCGACAACGTCAGCGACTTCTTCACCGCCGGCGGCAAGATGCCGTGGTGGCTGTCCGGCATCTCGCACCACATGTCCGGCTACAGCGCGGTGATGTTCACGGGCTACGCGGCCATCGCCTATACGTACGGCGTCACTTCCTACGTCACCTGGTCCTTCCCCATCGCCATCGGTATCGCGATCGGCGCGAAGCTCTTCGCGCCCCGGCTCAACCGCGTGCGCTCACGGCTGCACGTGTCCTCCCCGCTGGAGTATCTGAAGAACCGTTACAACCTGCCCACCCAGCAGGCCCTCGCCTGGTCCGGCGTACTGCTGAAGATCGTGGACGTGGGCGCCAAGTGGGCGGCGATCGCGACCCTGTTGTCGGTGTTCACCGGGGTCTCGCTCAACATGGGCATCCTGATCACCGGTGCCGTCACCGCCGTGTACTGCACGGTGGGCGGTCTGTGGGCGGACGCGCTGACCGAACTCGGGCAGTTCATCATCCAGTTCGTCGCCGGTATCGCGATGCTGATCGCCGTCATGGTCGAGCTGAGCGGCTTCAGCACGCTGTGGAGCGTGTGGGACGAGCCCGCACTGGACGGGCACACCAAGCCGCTGGCCGGTCCGTACATGATGGTCTTCCTGATCGCGTACCTCTTCATCAAGACCTTCGAGTACAACGGCGGCATGTGGAACCAGGCCCAGCGCTACATGGCCACGGACTCCGCGAAGTCCGCGACGCGCTCGGCCTCTCTGTCCGCCGTGCTCTGGCTGCTCTGGCCGCTGGTGCTGTTCTTCCCGATGTGGGTGGCGCCGCTGATCATCCAGACGGACGTGCCGGCCGATTCGTACGCGCTGATGGCTGAACAGCTGCTGCCGCACGGCCTGTTGGGCCTGGTCATCGTGGGCTTCTTCTCGCACACGATGGCAATGTGTTCGTCGGACGCCAACGCGATCGCCGCCGTCGTCACGCGCGACATCATGCCCGCGGTCTCGCGGAAGGTGCGCCAGTGGGACACCCGGACCGGGCTGCTGGCCGCGCGCTGGGCCACGCTGCTGTTCCTCGGTCTGTCGATGGCCATCGCGACGCAGGTCAACTCCGACTTCTTCGGCGATATCATCACGGTCGTCATCAAGTGGGTCGCCGGTCTGATGGGCCCGATCGCGATCCCGTTGATGCTCGGCCTGCTGCCCTGGTTCCGCAAGAGCGGTCCGACGGCCGCGCTGATCAGCTGGGGTGTCGGACTGGTGACGTTCTGGCTGGTCAACTACCCGATCCACTGGAACGTCGACGGCGGCGTCCCGCTCCAGTACCAGGTCTCGGTCCCGCTCGCCGTCTCGCTCGTCCTCTACATCCTCATCGGGTACGTGAAGCCGGAGGACACCCCGGAGCGGGACGCGATCATCGCGAAGATCAACAACGATGACGACGGTTCGGGTGCGGCGGCTGCGGCGATCCCGACTCCGGCGGGGGCGGCGGACGGTGTGGTGGGGGCGCCGGTCAAGGACTGAGCTGCGCATACGTACGACCGTGAGGGTGGCCACTCCTCGACGAGCGGCCACCCTCCGTACTGACTGGACGTCAACTCCTCGGCTCGTCACCGATCTTGTCGACGACTCCGACGTCGAGCAGAGCCTCCTTCTCCGAGCCCAGGTAGTCGAGGGTCTTCTTGCCGAAGACCCACACGTGGCGCTTGTCGCGCTCCTTGAAGCTCAGGCCGATGCCGGGGCGGCCGGCCTGGTCCTTGGCGTTCTCGACCACCGAGACGCCCGGGATCTTCGCCGCGGCGCGGTAGAGGGCGGCGCCCACCTCGGGGAGGAGCGTCGCTTCGTCGAGCATGTCGCCGATCGCCTCCAGTGCCGCGGCGTAGTGGGTCGGGCCCTGCCCCTTCGTGTCGGCGTAGATCTTCTCGAGCAGCACGCCGGGTTCGGTGGGCAGCGCCTCCAGCTCGCGGTACGTGGTGACGTTCGGGTCGGGGGACAGTGTCATGTCCCTCGTGCCCCTGGCGAACGCGTTCAACGGGTCCCGCGGCTTGGGCAGCGGGCCATTCAGCACCGTCATCCGGCTGAGTCCCTGGCGTTTGCCGTCGACGGCGGTCCAGCGCGAGTCGCGGTATTTGCGGTGGATCCGGATGTCCTCCTCCAGGAGCCGGGTGTCCATGGCGCCCTGCGTGCGGATGTAGACGTACTGGTCGTCGCGGACCAGCACGGACTCCTTTGCGGCGGCGACCGTGGCGATGCGGTTCAGGAGGTCGACGGCCTCCTGGTCGGTGGTGGGGGGCTCAGATACGCCGGTCCCGATGACGACCGCGGCGGCCACGGCGGTCGCCGTGGCGAGGGGTACGGCGACCAGGGCGAACCGGCGGCGGGGAGACGGCTTCCGGGGCACGGGGGCCGTCACGGTGTCTCGGTTTTCCTGGTTGCCGTGGACTTCCGGAGTGGCCTGGGTGAGCTCTCGCATCAGATGGTCCTTCAGCAGGTCGTGGCGGTCGCTCGTCAGGACCGGGTCGCCCGGGCTCGGCAGCAGCCTGGCCAGTTCTTCGCGCTCTTCGGGGTTCATCGGTGCTTCTCCTGTGTCGACCGGGCCGCTTCGGGGCGGCCACCCGGTACCTGTCCGGTGCGGGACTGGGGTCTCGCTTCTTCCGGCGGCCGGACGGCGGGCGCGCCCCGGGCCAGCTCCTCCTCCGCCAGGCGACGCAGGCGCACGCGGGCGCGGGAGAGCCGCGACCGTACGGTGCTGGCCGGCACTCCGAGGGCCTCGCCGGCGGCCGCGTAACTCAGGCCCGACCAGACGCACAGCGCGAACACCTCGCGCTCGGGTCTGCGGAGCCGACCGAGCGCGGTGCGGGCGGCGACGAGCCGTTCGGTGTCCTCCATGCGGCCGACGAGCTCGTCGGCGAAGTCGGGCACGGTGTCCTGGTCCGCCGGGCGGCCGTGGAGGCGGCCGAGCGCGGCGCGGTGCCGACGGGCGGCTCGGTAGGTGTTGCGCAGGACGTTGGTGGCGATGCCGTAGAGCCAGGGCCGCAGGCCGTCGCCCTGGGGCACCTCGGGCAACTCGGCGTCCGGGGCCCCCTCTTCAGGGGCCTCGGGTCTCAGCTTCTCCCGCAGCCGCCACGCCTCCAGAAAGGTCAGGGACACCACGTCCTCCGCGGCGCCCCGGTCTCCGGTCAGCCGGGCGGCATGGCTGTACACGGCGCGGGCATGGGCGCCGAACAGCTCGGCGAAGGCCTCGGGGTCACCGGCCCGTATCCGGGCACGTAGGGAAAGTTCCACAACCAGCCCTGTCCGCTCGGCACTTCGCATCTCTGTGGCGTCAGTCACAGGTGCGTCGCATCAGCGTACGGAGACTGAGAGTTCAGGCCCGCGGATACCGCGCCAGCCACCCCGGCGACGAGCCGCCCGGCCCGTGCAGCGCGGGTCCCTGGGTCATCTCCATCGCGAAGTCGTCGGCGAGGACGAGCATCGTGGGGCGGCCCTCCAGTTCGGCGAGCCAGGCCGGCGGGAGGGCCGTCTCGCCGTGCAGGGCGCCGAGGAGGGCGCCGGTGAGCGCTCCGGCGGCGCCCGACGGGCCGCCGTGGTTCACCGAGAGGCACAGCCCGTGCCGGGTGTCCTCGCCGACCAGCGCGCAGTACACGGCGACCGACAGCAGCCCCTCGGCCGTGCCCTCCCCGGCCAGCTCGTCGATCCGGGCCGGCGTGGGCATGCCCTGCCGTACGGCACCCAGCGCGTACTGCAGGGCGTCGGTCACCGGCTGCTGCCCTGGCCAGTCGGCGAGCACCTGGAGCGAGCGCTGCACGGCGGCGTCGAGGCTCTCGCCGCGGGCGAGTCCGTGCACGATCAGGGCGTACGCGCCTGCCGACAGGTAGGCGGTGGGGTGGCCGTGGGTCTGGGCCGCGCACTCGACGGCGAGCTGCATCACCAGCTGCGGCTCCCAGCCGACGAGCAGCCCGAAGGGCGCGGAACGGGCCGCGGCCTCGGGGCCCGTCTCCTTCTGGTTCTTGGGTGCGTCCAGGGTGCCCATCATGTCGTCGGCGAGGCCGACCAGACAGGCGCGGGCGGGGTCGCGGCGTGCGTACAGCCACTCCTCGCGGGCCAGCCAGCCGTCCTCCTTGCGGCGCTCGTCGGGACCCCAGTCGTGCTGCGTGGCGGCCCATCTGAGGTACGCGCGGTGCAGATCGGTCGGCGGGTGCCAGGCGCCCGTGTCCCGGCGGACCTGGGCGCGGATGAGCCCGTCGAGGCTGAAGAGGGTGAGCTGGGTCAGATGCGTGACGGTGCCGCGTCTGCCGTAGCCGAAGGGCAGGTCGATGACTCCCTCCGCGCCGTACGCCTCGCGGATCTCCTCCATCGAGAGCTCCCCGACCGGCGAGCCCAGCGCATCACCGAGGGCCGCGCCCAGCAGTGTGCCCCGCACCCGACTGCGGAAGTCCTGCTGCTCGACACGCCCCCAGACGGCACCGGACGTCGCACCCACCGAGGCCTCCTCCGATCCCGTTCCGCACGGCTGCCGTCCCGTACGGCCGACAGCTCAGCACTGTAATCGAACGGGAACAGTCGGTTGAGGGCCGGAACGGTTTGCGAATTCTGGGCGGGAACGTGCGGTGGTGCGAGGTGCGCGCACTCAGGCGAGAAGACGGCGGAACGGGGAATAGACAAGAATCCAACACCCTTGTCCCTCAAGGGACTTGATACACCTTGACCCAACACAGGGGGCTTTCATGGGGACTTCAGGGGGACTTTCATGACGAAGACCGGAAGCGGGCGGGCACTCCCCGTAACGGCGGCCCTGCTCACAGGCACGGTCGCCCTCTACATGGCGCTGGTGGCGTTCGGCAACATCACCGACTACGGCACGAACCAGCAGTTCGTACGCCACGTCCTGGCCATGGACACCACCTTCAAGGACGACGACCTGATGTGGCGCGCGATCGAGTCCCGCACGCTCCAGGACATCGCCTACGTCGCCATCATCGCCTGGGAGACCCTGGCCGCCCTCGTCCTCATCACCGCCACGGCCCTCTACGCCACGGGCCTGCGCCACACGGACCTGACCAGGGCCCGCCGCGCGAGCACCGCCGGCCTGCTCATGACGATGCTCCTCTTCGGCGCCGGCTTCATCGCCATCGGCGGCGAGTGGTTCTCCATGTGGCAGTCGGAGGACTGGAACGGCCTGGACGCGGCTCTCCGGGTCTTCGTACTGAGCGGGGTGGTGCTGCTGGTGGTGCATCTGCCGGGGGCGGCGGGGAGTGCGACGGGGGGCGGTGACGACGGCTAGTCGACCACCGAAACCGTCGTCCCCGTCGTGCCGAAATCCCAGACGGCGTCCCCGTCGGCCACGCGGACGCGGATGCCACCCGTCTTGACTCCCGGTGCGGGCGGCGGCGATGAGCCGTCCTCGGCGTTGGAGAAGGCGATCGAGACGCCGGAGCGGGTGGAGAAGTAGACGACGTTCTCGATCGGCACCCCGTCGTAGCCCGTCGCGGAGGCATTGCGGAATGTGACCGTGTACGTGCCGGGCAGTGGGCTCACCGAGCCCGGCCACACCGTGAACGTACGGCGGGCGTCCTTGCCGGAGTCGACCAGCCACACCCGCCGCTGGCCGAGGGAGTAGACGATGCGCCGCCCCGTGTCCGAGCTGTCCGGTACCGCCACCGGTGCGGACGGGCTGGGCGAGGCGGAAGGGCTCGCGGAGGCCGTCGGCTTCGGCTGGGCCGCCTGTTCGGCGCGTACGGCCAGGGCGACGACCACCACGACGGCGCCGAGGGTCAGCGCGGTGACCCAGGCCCACGGGGACAGCCGTCGTCGGGGCAGCCTTCGTCGGGTGGACACGGACACGCACCTCCTCCCCCTGCTCGGTGGGACAGCTCAGTCCACGTCTCAGTCCAGTACCGGCAGCAGCTCCGGCAGATGCCCGTCCGAAGCCGACGCCGCCCGCTGCCGTTCCTCCGGGACCTCCCCGTACAGCGTCGTCCGCGGACGCGCCGGACGGCCCGCCGCCTCCGCCACCGCGATCAGGTCCTTGATGGACTTGTACGAGCCGTAACTAGAGCCCGCCATACGGGAGATGGTCTCCTCCATGAGCGTGCCGCCGAGGTCGTTGGCACCGGAACGGAGCATCTCGGCCGCGCCCTCCGTGCCCAGCTTCACCCAGCTGGTCTGGATGTTGGGGATGTGGGGGTGCAACAACAACCTCGCCATCGCCGTCACCGCGCGGTTGTCGCGCATGGTCGGGCCGGGGCGCGCGATGCCCGCCAGGTACACGGGCGCGTTGGTGTGGATGAACGGCAGTGTCACGAACTCCGTGAAACCGCCCGTCTGTTGCTGGATCCGCGACAGCGTCCGGAAGTGGCCGAGCCAGTGCCGGGGCTGATCCACATGCCCGTACATCATCGTGGACGAGGAACGGATGCCCAGCTCGTGCGCGGTCGTCACCACCTCGATCCAGGTCGCCGTGGGCAGCTTGCCCTTGGTGAGGACCCAGCGGACCTCGTCGTCGAGGATCTCGGCGGCCGTGCCGGGGATGGAGCCGAGGCCCGCCTCCTTGGCGGCGGTCAGCCATTCGCGGATCGACATCCCGGTGCGGGTCGCGCCGTTGACGACCTCCATGGGGGAGAAGGCGTGGACGTGCATGCCGGGGACGCGTTCCTTCACGGCCCGCGCGATGTCGAAGTACGCGGTGCCGGGCAGGTCGGGGTGGATTCCGCCCTGCATGCAGACCTCGACTGCCCCGACGTCCCATGCCTGTTGGGCGCGGTCCGCCACCTGGTCCATCGAGAGGGTGTACGCGTCGGCGTCCGTGCGGCGCTGAGCGAAGGCGCAGAAACGGCAGCCGGTGTAGCAGACGTTGGTGAAGTTGATGTTCCTCGTCACGATGTACGTGACGTCGTCGCCGGCCACCGACTTGCGGACGTCGTCCGCGATACGGCACAACGCGTCCAGGGCGGGCCCGTCGGCGTGCAGCAGGGCCAGCGCCTCGCCGTCGGTGAGCCGGGTGGGGTCGTCGGCCGCCGTGGCGAGCGCCGCCCGTACGTCCGTGTCGATCCGCGACGGCACCATCCCGGGCGCCGCGGCCTCGCGGAGCGCCTCCCAGTCGCCGTACACCTCGTCGAAGTCGTTCCGGCGGTCGCCCGTACGCCCCTCAGTGTCGATGGTGCGATGCAGGTCGGTGCGGCCGGAGGAGGTGAACGCCTCGTCCGGCTCCTGCCACGGGTGGCCCTCGACGACGGCGTCGGGGTTCGCCAGGCCGGTCTCCGGGTCGGCCAGCGCCCGTACGTGCGGCAGCAGCCGCGGGTCCAGCCAGGGCTCGCCGCGCTGCACGAACTCCGGGTACACGCACAGCCGTTCACGCAACTCGAAGCCCGCCTGCCGGGAATGCTCGGCGAGTTCGTCGATCTGCGGCCAGGGCCGCTCGGGGTTGACGTGGTCGATGGTGAGCGGCGAGACACCACCCCAGTCGTCGATACCGGCGCCGATGAGCCGCCCGTACTCGAAGTCCACGAGATTGGGCGGCGCCTGGAGACAGGCGGAAGGACCCATGATGTGCCGCGCGACGGCCACCGTGGCGACGAGATCGTCCAGCTCCGCGTCCGGCATCCCGCGCATCGCCGTGTCCGGCTTGGCGCGGAAGTTCTGGATGATCAGCTCCTGGATGCCGTGGTACGCCCGCGAGATCTTGCGCAGCGCGAACAGCGACTCGGCGCGTTCCTCGTACGTCTCCCCGATCCCGATCAGCAGCCCGCTGGTGAACGGCACGGACGACCGCCCCGCATCCTCCAGCACCCGCAGCCGCACCGCCGGTTCCTTGTCGGGCGAGCCGTAGTGCGGGCCGCCCGGCTCGGACCACAGCCGGGTGGCGGTCGTCTCCAGCATCATGCCCATGCTGGGCGCGACGGGCTTGAGCCGCTGGAAGTCGGTCCACGACATGACACCGGGGTTGAGGTGCGGCAGCAGCCCCGTCTCCTCAAGGATGCGGATCGAGATGGCGCGTACGTACGCGATGGTGTCGTCGTACCCGTGCGCGTCCAGCCACTCCCGCGCCTCCGGCCACCGCTCCTCGGGCTTGTCGCCGAGGGTGATCAGGGCTTCCTTACAACCGAGTTCGGCCCCGCGCCGCGCGATGTCGAGCACCTCGTCCGGCGACATGAACATCCCGTGCCCGGCCCGCCGCAACTTGCCGGGAACGGTGACGAAGGTGCAGTAGTGACACTTGTCGCGGCACAACCGGGTCAGCGGAATGAACACGCTCTTCGAGTACGTGATGACGCCGGCCCGTCCCGCGGTCTCCAGGCCCGCGTCCCGCACCCGCCCGGCGGACGCCGCCAGGTCGTCAAGGTCCTCGCCGCGCGCCTGAAGCAGCACGGCCGCCTCGGTGACATCGAGCGCGACGCCGTCACGGGCGCGTTTGAGGGCCCTCCGCATGGCGTTCGCGGTGGGCCCGGTTCCGGAACTCGCGGAAGTCGTCATCCTTCGAGCATACGGTCGCATTGATCAGGCACAGGTGGCGCGCTACACGTACTTCGCATAGTCGTCCAGCACACGCAGTACCTCCGCCTCCCCGGCCGGCGGCAGTTGCAGCACGACCTCCTCGATGCCGAGGTCCGCGTAGTGCGCGAGCTTGCCGGGGGTGGGCAGTACGGCGTACGGCACGACCTGGAGCGCCTCCGGGTCGCGGCCCGCCTCGGCCCAGGCCGACCGCAGGACCGGCAGCGAATCGGTCAGCCCGCGGCCACCGATCGGCAGCCAGCCGTCCGCGTACTCGCTGATGTGGGAGAAGAGCTTCGGCCCGGCCGCTCCCCCGATCAGCGTGCGCGGCCCGACGACCGGTCCGCGCGGCTTCTGTACGGGTTTGGGGTAGGCGTAGCTGGCACGTACGGACCCGAAGTCGCCCTCGTACGGCGTCGGTTCCGGCGACCACAGCGCCCGCATCAGCGCCATCCGGTCCCGGCCGAGCTCCCGCCGCGTACGCCAGTCGACGCCGTGGTCGGCGGCTTCCTCCACGTTCCAGCCGAAGCCGATGCCGAGCGTGAAGCGGCCGCCGGAGAGGTGGTCGAGGGTCGCGATCTGCTTGGCGAGGTCGATGGGGTCGTGCTGGGCGACGAGGGTGATGCCGGTGCCGAGGCCGAGCCCTGTGGTGACCGCTGCCGCCTGGCCGAGGGCCACGAAGGGGTCGAGGGTCCGTCCGTACTCGGGCGGCAGCTCACCGCCCGCGGGGTACGGCGTTGTCCGCTCGACCGGGATGTGCGTGTGCTCGGGGAGATAGAGCCCGGCGAAACCGCGCTGCTCCAGCTCGCGCGCGAGCAGGGTCGGGCTGATCGTCTCGTCGGTGAGGAAGATCGTCGTGGAGATCCGCATGAGGACTTCCTAACCTGACTGACGCCCAGAGTCCATACCGACCGGTCGGACGTGCCTGCGAGCGTGTCTCGTCAAACACCTCGGAAGCCACGGGGAGCCGTCCCAGGGAAGCCCTCCCCCGAAGCACCGATGAAAGCTGCCGATTCCCTTCCCTTGCACAGGAGTTCACGGCTCAATACGAAGCTGGTACGTGCCATCCCCTGCCACACCCCACACCCTGGGAGCAGCAGCATGTGCGAGGACGACCACGGAATCGGCAGACGTGCCCTGTTCGTGACGGGAGCCGCCGCCGCGCTTACTTTGGGAAGCGTGAGTTTCCCGAGCGAGGCTGCCGACGCCGCAGCGGACCACGAGACGAAGACGGTGCGCGGCACCCTGCCCACCGGCTCCCCCGACTTCGTGTATCTGCCGGTCGAAGTCCCGGACGGCGTACGGGAGATCAAGGTCGCGTACACCTACGAGAAGCCCTCCGTCCCGGCCGGCACCGCGGGCAACGCGCTCGACATCGGCATCTTCGACCAGCGCGGCACGGAACTGGGCGGCAAAGGCTTCCGAGGCTGGTCGGGAGGGGCGCGCACGGAGTTCTTCATCCGCGCCGACGACGCCACGCCCGGCTATATCCCGGGCCCGGTCCGTGAAGGCACCTGGTACATCGCGCTCGGCCCCTACACCGTGGCCCCGCAGGGACTCCCGTACGAGATCACCATCACGCTCACCTACGGCGACCCCGGCGCCGCCGTGAAGCCGAAGTACCCGCCCACCCGTGCCAAGGGCCGCGGTCGCGCCTGGTACCGCGGTGACTGCCACCTGCACTCCTGGTACTCGGACGGCCGCCGTACCCCTGCGGAGATCGCGGCCCTCGCCCGCGAGGCCGGACTGGACTTCATCAACACCTCCGAGCACAACACCCATGCCGCGCACGCCCATTGGGCCGACGAGGCGGGCGACGACCTGCTGGTGATGATGGGTGAAGAGGTCACGACGCGTAACGGCCACGTCGTCGCGCTCGGCACGGACCCCGGGACGTTCATCGACTGGCGCTACCGCGCCCGCGACAACCGTTTCGGCAAGTACGCGCGCGAGATCCGCCGCTCCGGAGGCCTGGTCGTCCCCGCCCACCCGCACGCCACCTGCATCGGCTGCAACTGGAAGTTCGGCTTCGGCGAGGCGGACGTAGTCGAGGTGTGGAACGGCCCGTACGGGCCCGACGACGAGGTCTCCCTGGCCGACTGGGACGGCATGCTGGTCGCCTCGGTCCGCGACGGCCGCGACTGGATCCCCGCGATGGGCAACAGCGACGCCCACCGCCCGCCGGACCCCGTCGGCACCCCGCAGACGGTCGTCCTCGCCGACGACCTGACCCGCGAGGCGATCCAGGAGGGCCTGAAGGCAGGCCGCTCCTACGTAGCCGAGTCCAAGTCGGTCACGCTCTCCTTCACGGCCTCCGGCCCGAAGGGCGAACACGCCGGTATCGGCGGCCGTTTGAAGGTCGACCGCGATGACCCCGTCACAGTCCGCCTGGAAGTCACCGGCGCCCCCCGTTGCACGACCCGCTTCGTCACGGACCAGGGCGTCCTGCACACCAGCCCCGTCCTCCCGGTCTCGGGCTCCGGCACGGTGGAGTGGCGTACGACGGCTCAGTACGCGGCATACGTACGGGCCGAACTGCGTCACGAGGCGGCGGTGGCACCGCTTCCGGGGGCACTGGCGGCGTTCACGAACCCGATCTTCTTGGGGCGGTAAGGACCGCCTGAGAGACTTCTCGAATCACCGACGAGAAGGACCAGGGCCTCATGTCGCGCTTCCACGACCTCAAATTCCGCGCCGTCACGACGCTCCAACGGCGCGTAGCCAACCCGCTGTCCAGACAACTGCCCTTCCAGACGCTCCTCGAGACCACAGGGCGAAAGTCGGGTCAGCCGCGCCGGACCCCGCTCGGCGGAAGCCGGGTCGGGAACGAGTTCTGGATCGTCTCCGAGTACGGCGAGAAGTCCCAGTACGTACGCAACATCCAGGCGAACCCGAGAGTCCGGGTCCGCATCAAGGGCCGCTGGCACACCGGGACGGCCCACCTGCTCCCCGACGACGACCCGATCGCCCGCCTGCGCACCCTGCCCCGCGCGAACAGCACGGCAGTGCGGCTGGTGGGGACGGATCTGCTGACGGTGCGGGTGGATCTGGAGGATTGACGCGCCCTCAATCCGAGGACTGAGGGGCTGTTGATCCACGGGCCTACCCCTCCCATGCAGAAGTGGCAAAAGTCGTCCCACTGTCAGGTAGGCAATGCCTGCGTCCCCTTATCCGCAAAGCCCCAGCAGGGACCGGCGCCCCGGATATGACGCACGTCACATGGAACCCAAGGTGGGCCGCGTGGCAGAGCCAGGTATGGAGCCACCATTCCGGGCCCGCGTCCGAGCGGGCGACGAGAACTCCTTCAGGGTGCTCTTCCGTGAACACGGGCGGGCGGTGTACAACCACTGCTTTCGCCTGACCGGGGACTGGTCGGTCGCCGAGGACTGCGTCTCGCTGGTGTTCCTCGAAGCCTGGCGGATGCGGGAGAAGGTCGAGCCGCACGGCGGAAGTCTGCTGCCGTGGCTGCTGGGGATCGCCACGCACGTGGTGCACCACCGATGGCGCACGGCCCGGCGGCACCGGACCCTGATGGAGCGCATGCCCCCGCCCGATCTGCTGCCGGACTTCGCCGACGAGGTGGTCGGCCGGCTGGAGGACCAGGAGCGGATAGCCGCGGTGCGCACGGCGCTCGACCAGCTGTCGCGGCCGGACCGCGAGGTGCTGGCGCTGTGCGTGTGGGCCGGGCTGGACTACGCCGCGGCTGCCGAGGCGCTGGGGGTGCCCGTAGGCACCGTCCGCTCCCGGCTGTCCCGGGCGCGCCGCCGGCTGGAGAAGCTGGCGCAGAAGAATCTTGACCAGGACACGGAACCTGCGACAGCGAGACGGCAGCAAACAGGTGACCGCCACGAGGCGGTCCGGCCGAGCGGAGAAAACGGAAGGGGACCGTGGTGAGCAGGGACCAGCACCGGGACGGCGACGTCCAGGAACTGCGCCGACTGCTGGCCGTACCGGCCGAGCGGGACTTCCCCGCCGGCCGACGGATCCAGCGTGAGGAACACCTGATGCGCAGTTGGCGGACGATGAAAGAACAACGCACTGGCGGGCGCAAGCGCCAAGTCCAGAAGCGGTTCGCGTTGGGGCTGGCGGCGGCAGCGATCGCGGCAGGCGTGACGGTGGCGGTGCCGGGCGGGACGGAGACCCCGGCCTACGCGGTGGAGAAGAATCCGGACGGCACCCTGACCGTCTCACTCCGCGACCTCGACTGGTGGGGCGACCCGCAGCATTTCGACCGGCTCGCGGCCGAGATCCGGGCAGCCGGCTTCACGGCGATCATCGACAAGGTTCCCCCAGGAAAGAGGTGCCAGTTCGACCGGGGAGAGCTCCTGAAGCAGGAGAAGTTCGGCGACGGCAAGGGGGACTACAGGTACGTCATGACGCATGCGGATGCATATCTGGTCGAGGAGCACCTGCCCGGTCCCTGGCCGAAGGGGTCCGAAATGCGGTCGGCCCACTTCTTCAGGCAAACGTTCATCAAGGGCCCGGTCAAACCGTGCAATCCCGTAAGCCCCACCGCTCGCTGAACCCACCGCGGTGACGTAGCGACGCAGCAGTGGTCCGCCCAGGTCCGGCCTGGGCGGACCATCCAGGATGAACTCCCCCCCCACCTCGGGCAGTTGGGCCCGATTTTGTCACGTGCGCGCCTAGACCTCTGGACTTGTCTGTTTCACCGTGGTCCCTCCTACCCGCATGGAGGGACCCAGCAGTGAGACGAAGACGATTTGTGGCAGGAACGATCGGCGCACTTTCGGGGATCACGCTCGGTCCGGGCTCGGTCCGGGCCGACGCGCCGGCACCCCGTACCCAAGGCTGGCAGGCCGTGCCGGCGCCCGGCAGTACCCCGGTCGCGCAGTTGCGCCGCATCGCCGCTGCCGGACCCGAACTGGCCTGGGCCGTGGGCGAGGAGGGCCGCGCGGGGCCGTCGCAGGGACGAGGGCTGGCCATGCTCTGGAACGGCAGCGCCTGGTCGAAGACCGACCTGTCGCACCTGACGTATACGCGGTTGAGCGACGTCGCCGTTGTCAGCGTCACCGCGGCGTGGAGTGTGGGCCTGCCTGCCGACGAGGGCACGAGCCCCCTGCTGAGCTGGGACGGAACCACGTGGCGCGAGGCCGAGTTCCCGGGCCTGGGCGAGCCGGACGTCCGCATGGACGCGGTGGCGGTCGGCCCCGACCAGCGGGTGTGGGTCAGCGGCAGCCGCGGCGGCAGCACCGGCCTGCTGCACGGGGACGGGCAGCAATGGCGATGGCTGGACCCGCTGCCTGTCGCGAGCGCGAGCCTGTACCAGGTCGTACTGCGCTCGCCGGACGAGGTCTGGGTGAGCGGCGACCAGGCAACCGGCGGAGGATGGTCCGGACTCGTGGCCCGCTGGAACGGAGCGTGGACCGTCCTGCCTCCGATCACAGGCCTCCGTCTGAGCATCAGCGATCTGTACCCGGCCGGTCCGGACGACGTATGGGCGGTGGGCACCGAGCGTGGCATCGGCGGACCACCCGGACGCCCCGGCAGCCCCGTTCTGGCCCACTGGGACGGCACGGCCTGGACGCGGGTGCAACCGGGCTTCACCGTCGGGTCGTTGACCGGAATCGCGGGCGACGCGCAGGGCCGCGCCGCATGGATCTCGGGCTGGAACTACCAGGACCAGACCCGCAGCACATACCTGCGCCGGGACGGCGACGCCTGGACCGTCGTACGAGGCCCGGCCGGCGCGGCGACCGCACCGTACCTCAACGACGTGACGCCCATTCCCGGCACCGCGGGATTCTGGTCGGCGGGCATGACGAGTCCCACCCCCGCTCCTCCGACCGAGGCATACACGGAACGCCTCGACGCCTAGCCCCGCGGCGCGTTCGAGAGGCGGTCCAGCCACGCTGAGCACGCGTTGCGGTGCCGGCCCAGGGGGCAGGCACCGCAGGGAAGGGCTGGTGATCCACGTGCCTACGGATCCATGACCTGTGGATCGCGAAAGTAGTAGACGACCGTCACTCCCATACCCGGAGTGTGCGTGTACACGACGGTGATCGCCTCGGCTGAGTCGTGGGCGAGAGGTGTCGTGTAGGTGTACTCCACGGAGGGAGGACGCCAGCCGGGGATCTCGCGCCCCGCCGTCGGCTCCCGTGCGATGACCGTGAGCGCCTCCCGGACCACTTCCCGTTCCCCCTCCGTGAGGTCGTCGTACGCCTTCTTGGCGGGTTCGGCCTCCTCCAGCGGGACCTCGCTCATGCGCTGCCGCCTCCGGCACGCGCGTCTTCGAGGGCTGCCATGATCTCGGGTGAGTTCCTGATCCGGACCCGGTGACGGTACGCCCTCACCACGGCCGCGGCGCGCTCGAAGTCGTCTGTGGGCGAGGCTCCTACGGCTGCGGCCAGTTCCTCCTCGAAGCGCTCCCGGTCGCCCGGGAACCCGTACCGGCTGAGCGCGCTGCGCAGGTCGTCCACGGTCCGGATCTCCGGGAGGGGCATCGCTCCCCAGCCGTACTCACGCTCTGCGCTCATGATCTGCTCCTGGTGGACGGGCATGCCTCCACCTCCCAGTATGGCGCCGTGCGCCCACGGCGGACATCGCACGTCACTTCCCACGGCCTGCACCGCCCCGCTCACCGCGCCTCCCCGCACTCGGCCCACAGCAGCTTCCCGCCCTTCGACGCACCCCACTCCCGCAGAACGGACACCCCCAACGAGTCCGCACACGCCCGTACGAGGTGCAGCCCGCGCCCGTGCTCGGCGTCTTCCGCCGGTACGACGACGGGGGCACCCTCCTTGAAGGCGTCCGGCACCTTCGGGTCGGTGTCCCAGACGGCAACCATGAGGCGGTCGGGCTCCATGGAGCGGATGCGCAGGGCGTACGGGCCGGTGGTGTGGGTGTGGGCGTTGGTGAGCAGCTCGGAGGCCAACAGCTCGGCGGTGGGCGTGTGTTGAGCCATTCCGTGCGCGGACAGGACAAGCTTGAGGGTTCCTCGGGCGATGCCGGGAGCTCTTGGGTCTCGGGGAAGGTGCAGGGTGTAGTTCCAGGGTGCGGATACGGTGGCCATGGAAGTCTCCGGTTACAGAGGGGAGTTGGACGGTTGGTCTACGTTGCTTGCGTGCATGGGTTGCCCAGTGACCGTCGCCGCTCCGTCGAGCGGGGCACTTCTGGGCGGGGCGCCTGGTCAGTAATCTAGCGGCCAGACACTTAATACATTTCCCATATGGGCAATCGCATGAGATGTTCCCTCGTGTGGGTGACATCAACGTGCCGCTTCACAAGGAGAGTTGAGCCATGGCGCCCAAAACCGCCACGTCCGCCCGCCGCCTCCGTCTCGGCACGGAACTGCGGAGGCTTCGTGAGCGCGCGGGTATGACCGTCACCGAGGGAGCCCGTCAACTCGGCGTCAGCCAGGCACAGCTCAGCAACATCGAGGCCAGCCGCTTCGGCGTCAGCCCCGACCGCCTGCGCGCCCTGGCCCGCATCTACCGCTGTTCCGACACCGCGTACATCGACGGCCTGATCAGGCTGGCCACGGAACGCAAGAGCGGCTGGTGGGAGACGTTTCAGGAGGTGCTCCCCGCCGGCCTGCTGGACCTCGCGGAAATCGAGCATCACTCGGTCCGGCTCCAGGCGGCCAACACGGCACACATCCCCGGCCTGCTCCAGCTCGCCGACCATGCCCGCGCCATCTACGAGCAGGCCGTACCGGAGTTCAGCCGCCGCGACATCGAGCACCGCGTCAACCACCGGCTCCAGCGCCAAGCGCTACTGGACCAGGCCGATCCGGTGCCGTACCAGGCGATCATCCACGAGGCCGCCCTCCGCGTACCCGTGGGCGGCTCGTCGGTTGCCAAGCGGCAGCTGAAGCACCTGCTGGCCCAGAGCGAGCGCGACGAGATCACCATCCAGGTGATCCCCTTCACCATCGGCGCCTACCCGGGCTCCGGACAGACGTTCCTCTACATCCACGGCACCGTGCCCCGGCTCGACACGGTCTCCCTGGACCAGTCACACGGACCCGCGCTGGTCGACGCCGAGGCCGAGCTGGACACGTACCGCAATCTGCTCCGGCGTATGGAATCCGTAGCACTCCCCCCGGAGAAGACCCGCGACTTCATCCGTAACCTGGCCACCGAGCTGTGAGAGGACCCTCATGACCGCCTACGCATGGCAGAAGTCGTCCTACTGCGCACAGGGCGAATCCTGCGTCCACATATCCGCCGCACCTCAAACCATCCACCTCACCGAAAGCGCCGACCCCACGCACGCCATCCTCTCGGCCACCCCCACCGCCTTCAGCGCCCTCCTCCACACACTGAAGGCGAGCCCGAACCACGGCTGAAGCACGCCCGGGAAGGTCGTAGCACCAGCGCCAGCTCCAGGAGTCTCCTGCTTCAGCCGAGCGCGTCGATCTTCAGCCGAGCGCGTCGATGGCCTTGACGATCAGCGCTCGCGCTGCGGCGCCGTACACAGCCATGCTGCGGAGCTGCTCGAACGCCTTGATGTACAGGGCGATCTCGGAGGGCTGGGTGACGTTCACCTCGGCGGAGATCAGCTCGACGGAGACGAGCGTGTCGTCGTGCACGTCGAACGTCTCCTGTGGCCACAGCACCCGTTCGCGCGTCGCTGCCGGGATGATGCCGAAGGAGACCGCAGGGAGCGCTCCGGCCGTGAGGAGGTAGCCCAACTGGGCGGCCATCGCCTCCGAGTCGCCGAGCTGGTAGTAGAGCACTGCCTCCTCGATGAGCATCACGAAGCGGTGCCCCGGCTCGTGGATGATCTGCGAGCGCTCCAGGCGCGCCGCTGCCGCTTCGGCCGCGTCGTCGGGAACGCCGAGGAAGCGGGCGTTGCTGCTCAGCAAGGCCCGCGCGTATCCCTCGGTCTGCAACAGCCCTGGCACCAGGACCGGGGAGTACACGCGCAGCAGCTCCGTCGACCGGTACAGCTCCACGTAGCTGTCCTGGAGCTTGCGAAGGCCTGAGCGCACGCGCTGCCGCCACTCGCGGTAGAGCGACTCCGCGTGCTGGGAGGCGGCTATCAGGTCGGGGGCCTGGTCGGTGGCGCCGGTCGCGCGGCACCACAGGCGGATGTCCGTGGGCGAGGGCGGTGTGCGGGCGTTCTCGATGCGGGAGGTCTTGGCGTGGTGCCAGCCGCAGGCGGAGGCCAGCTCAGTGACCGTCAGGCCGGCGTTTTTCCTCAGGTCGCGTAGCTGCCGCGCCACGTTCTCGCGCGCGGCCTGGGCTGAGGAGGACGGGGAGATGGACATGAGCTGGCCGGTAGTGCCTTCCGTTCAGTGGATCTCGTACTGGTCGTGCGGGATGGCGCGCTCCCAGACGGCCTCGAACGCGTCCGCGCACTGCTTGACGATGCTCGGCTCGGTCCGCAGTTCCATGTTCGGATCGGCCCAGTTGCCGTCACCGGTGAAGTGGTTGAAGAGGACCTGGGTCCCGTCGAAGATCCACAGGTCGGCGCCCGGCAGCATCAGATCGACCGCCCGCTGACGGGGCAGCCAGCGCACCTGTTCACCGGCATGGACGTTGACGGCCGTTGCGGCGTGCTCGTACCGGATGTAGTCGGTGACCGGTTCGGAGACGATGCGGGCACGCCGTACGACAACCCCGCGCGCGACCGCGCGGGAGATCATGTCGACCCAGGGGGCCCAGTACTCCGAGGCGGGGTCGGTGTCCCGTCGGCCGGTGCTCAGCCAGGTGCTGAAGTCGTCCGCCTCGTCGCCGACGGCGTACTGGTCGCGCATTTCGAGGTGCACGGCGGATCGCTGTGCGGCCTCCATCAGTTCGTCAAAGCTGGGTACGTTCTGCGGCATCGCAGGCCTCCCTCAGTACCGGCACCAGGCATGCGGGGATGCGGATCACCGTCTCGTGGTCGGGGATGCCCTTCGCGTGCCCTGGTGCCGTGTTCTCCATGCACTGGGCCGCGTCTCCTCGTCGGCCGTGTAGCCCTGGATCACGATGTCCGCGCCGTCCAGGTCCACCCACGCCGTCGGTGACCCGTTCTTGCCTGTGTCCGGATCGATCCCGATGAATTGCAGATCCATAACTGCCCTTCCAGGTCCGTTGGTTGTGCTCCGGTGTGCATCAACTTCGTTCCCCAGACGGCCTACTGTCAAGGGCGTGAAGGAGCAGCACAGCCTCACAAAAAGCTATGCGCACATCTATGCACATCGCTTGAGTTGGCAACTCCCGCGTCCCTAGCGTGCTGGATATCGAGCACAGCCAAGCCGGGGAGACACACATGGCGGCAGCGGCAGAAACAGATGCGAAGCAGTGGGAGTACACGACGTACGCGCCCAGGGGCGAGACGTGCCCGGCCTGCCTGAAATCGATCAAGAAACTTGAGCAGGTCCGGCGAGGCGTCCTCGACCGTACGTCCGGCTCTCCCGTGGTCGTGTACCGGCACCTCGAATGCCCCAAGGGGTGACCCGTTGAATCAACTTCCCGCGGGGTTCGAGGCGTGGCTGCTCGACTGCGTACCGGTCCCCGGCTGCAAGGTGTGCGCAGCGAACTGGAAGCAGCTCACCGCCGCGAAGAGCAAGGGCGACATCACCAAGGCGGCCAGACACGCCACCGAGATTCGTGATCACGCCTCGGGGGTGCATTCATGACGCTGGACATGCAGACCTACCGGGACGGCCGGAGAGCGCGGAACGGCGGTTCCTGCCACGGCCGCAGCGCGTCCAGACGTTCCAGCAGACGCCGCAGGAAGTCCCGGACCGACGGCTCGTCATGCGGCTGCCAGGACAGGTCCCGCTCCCAGGAGTCCTCGGCGAGCGCCGCCTTGATCGAGGCGTACTCCTCCTCCGTGGTGAGGTCGTAAAACGGCTGCTCAAGGATCATGCGAGCGATGCGCTCGACCTCGCTCTCGCCCAGTTCCCGGCTGAACTGCACGCAGTAAAGGACCGCTACGACCACCCCGAAGTGCATGCGCGCAGTATGACGAACCACGCCAGTCAGTTCAGGTCGTACCCAAGGAAGTAGGGGACAGAGCCAGGGCTGAGCGGCTTCGGCCGCGTCGACCGTGGCTCTGTCCCCTGAGAAAAGGGGATGCGCCGGTAGGCCCTCCCTGTGTTGCATGGCCCCATGGTGTCCACCGACCGACTGCTCGCCTTCGCGGCCATGTCCTTCCTGCTGATCGTGGTGCCCGGTCCGAGCGTGCTGTTCGTGATCGGGCGGGCGCTGGCGCAGGGGCGCCGTGCTGCGCTGACCACCGTCGTGGGGAACACGATCGGCGCGTACGTGCTCGTCGTGGCCGTGGCGCTGGGTATCGGTTCCGTCGTGGAGCGCTCCGTCCTGGTCTTCACGGCGCTGAAACTGGCCGGTGGTGCCTACCTGGTGTACCTGGGGGTGAAGGCGTGGCGGCAACGGGGTTCGTTGCAGGCCGCGTTCAGCGGTGACGCGGCCACGGCCGGCGGTCGGCGCACGCTGTGGGAGGGGTTCGCGGTCGGGATCGCCAACCCCAAGACCATCGTGTTCTTCGCCGCCGTACTGCCCCAGTTCGTCGACCGCGCCCAAGGACACGTCGTGGCCCAGATGCTGCTGCTCGGCCTGGTCTTCAACGTCATCGCGCTGGCGTCCGACAGCGTGTGGGGGCTGGTCGCCGCCACCGCCCGGGGCTGGTTCGCCCGGTCACCGCGGCGGCTCTCCCTGGTCGGCGGTGTCGGCGGACTCACCATGGTGGGCCTCGGGGTCACGGTCGCCGCGACGGGGCGCAAAGAATAGCTGCTCCCGCCGATCCGGACAGGCCGGACGCTGCTGCGGCGGACACCGGACGACCTGCGCGGCAGGATGCCCACATCACAGCCGACGTGACGATGAGCCTGCCCGACGCCCAGGTCCGACTGCTCCCGGCCTAACCGGGAGAGGCGCACGCATTCAGACGCCCGGCGACGGCCCCGCCCGAAATTCGGCAGACACCCCTCCCCCATCCGCGCCATGATCCCCCTCATGGATCGCCGCCGCATCAGCACCCTCGCCCACGCCGACCACCCCATCGCCGCGCCCCTGAGCGACGCCTCGGTGGCCCGTCTCCTCGACCGGGCCCTTCGGGACGGCGCCGAGCGGGTGCTGGATCTCGGGTGCGGGGAGGGGGCCTGGCTGATACGGGCTCTGGAGGGGAGGCCGGGGGTTACGGCCGACGGAGTCGATCTCGACGCCGGCACCATCGCCCGGGGCCGCGACGAGATCGCGGCACGCGGACTCGGTGACCGTGTCACCCTGCACGCCCAGGACGCCCGCGAGTTCACCGCCGACGACCGGTTCGGCCTCATACTCTGCGTCGGCGCCACCCACGCCTTCGGCGGCCTGCTGCCCACCCTCGAAGCGGTCCGCCGTCACCTCGCCCCGGGCGGTACGGCGCTGATCGGCGACGGCTTCTGGGAGCGCAAGCCGGACCAGGGCACCCTCGACGCCGGATTCGCGGGCGACGAGTTCGCCGCTCTCGGCACCACCGTCGACAGGATCACGGCGGACGGGTGGACGCCCGTGTACGGGCACGTCAGCACCACCGAGGAGTGGGACGAGTACGAGTGGTCCTGGACCGGCGCCCTGTCCCGCTGGGCTCTGGACCACCCCGCCGACCCGGACAGCGGCGAGGCGTACGCGGCCGCCGCCGAGCATCGCGCCGGGTGGCTGCACGGCTACCGCCACACCCTCGGTTTCGTCACGCTCCTGCTCCGGCGGACACCGGACGACCTGCGCGGCACGATGCCCACATGACGGTCGACGTGACGATGAGCCTCCCCGACGGCGTAGCCGCCTTCGTGAAGGCCAAGGGGGACGTCTCGGCGTACACCGCACGCGTATTGCGCCGCCAGATGTTCGCCGAGGACCTGGAAAGGTCCGCGCGCGTGCGGGCCCAGGCCGGGATCATGACTTACCGCGGCGGAGCCCACCGAGGGTGAGGACGCCACCCTGGAGCGCTGGGCGCAGGTGGCGGGCCGGTGAGGGGCGGGCGCGTCTACCGGCTGCCCTTCGCAGCCAGTGTCACCCCGGCCAAACGATCGCCTGCACCTCGCTGTACGCGTGCAGGGCGTACGACCCCACGTCCCTCCCCACCCCGCTCTTCTTGAAGCCGCCGAACGGGGCCTCCATGTTCCGCCCGACCGTGTTGACGCCGACACCGCCTGCCCGCAACGACCGCGCCACGCGGAACGCCCTCGCCACGTCCCCCGACCACACGTAGTCGATGAGGCCGTAGTCGCTGTCGTTGGCGAGCGTGACCGCCTCCTCCTCGTCGTCGAAGGGGATGACCACGACGACCGGGCCGAAGATCTCCTCGCGCGCGACCCGCATGTCGTTCGTGCAGTCCGCGAGGAGCGTGGGGGCGACGTAGAAGCCCGTGTCGTACGGCGGCCGTTCGCCGCCCGCGACCACCCGCGCGCCCTCCTTGCGGCCCAGCTCGATGTACGACTCGACCCTGTCCCTGTGCGCCGCCGAGATCACCGGGCCCACGACCGTGCCTTCGGCTCGCGGGTCGCCCACCTTCAAGTAGCCCGCGTACGCCGCCAGTTGGTCGACCACACGGTCGTACACCGCCCTCTGCGCCAGCACCCGCGTCGGCGCCGTACAGATCTGCCCGCTGTAGAACGAGAACGTCGTCCCGATTCCCCGCACCGCCGACGCCACGTCCGCGTCGTCGAAGACGATCGCCGCGCCCTTGCCGCCGAGTTCCATCAGCTGGCGCTTCATGTCGCGTCCGCACACCTCGGCGATGCGCTGCCCGACCGCCGTCGAGCCGGTGAAGCTCACCATGTCGACGTCGGGCGATTCGACGGCCGCCTCACCGGCCTCCGCCCGGGACCCCGACACCACGTTCACGACACCCGGCGGGACGCCCGCCGCCTCCAGCGCCTCCGCCATCCGGTAGACGGACAGCGGGTCCTGGGGCGCGGGTTTGACCACCACCGTGTTGCCCATCGCCAGCGCCGGGGCGATCTTGCCGGCCGGGTTCGCCCAGGGGTTGTTGTACGAGGTGATGCAGGTGACCACGCCCACCGGCTGGCGTACAGCCAGGGCGCCCATGACGGCCGCGGCGCCGAACGGCCCCGCCTCGTTGATCTGCGGGACCAGCGCCTCCTCGACCGGCTCCAGCGCCCCCTTCGCGTACCGCCTGAAACGGGCCGCGCCGACCCCGACCTGCATCCCGCGCGCCGTACCGGTGGTGGCGCCGCTCTCAGCCTGGGCGAGTTCGGCGTACGGGACGAGGTTGCGCTGGATGATGTCCGCTGCCCGGTCCAGGATCGCCGCACGCTCCGAAGGGGACGTACGCGACCACGGCCCGAAGGCCTCGCGAGCCGCGGCTGCCGCCGCGTGCACCTGATCCCGCGAGGCCTCCGGCGCCAACCCGACGACTGACTCGGTCGCCGGGTCGATCACCTCGTAGTGACCGCCGTCCGGCTCGACCCACGAACCGCCGACGAACAGCCGCTGCTCGTCCGTCACTCCGTACTCACCTCGGTCACTTGGTGTTCACCGTCCGGGTGTCCCGACCCGAGCGCAGCACCTTCCCCGGCACCGCCCCCGTCACCTGGTCCCCGCGGATCGCCTCGACCCCGTTCACCCAGACCGCCGTGATCCCGATCGCCTTGGAGTCCAGCCGTGGGCTGTCTCCCGGCAGGTCGTGCACCAGTGTGGCCGTGCCGGCGTCGATGCGTTCCGGGTCGAACAGGACGAGGTCGGCATGCCATCCCTCGGCAATCCGCCCGCGCTCGCGCAGGCCGAAGAGCTGGGCGGGATCGTCGGTGAGCATCTGCACCGCCTGCTCCAGCGTCGCGAGCTTCCGTCCGCGCAGGCAGTCCCCGATGAAGCGGGTCGTGTACGGCGCCCCGCACATCCGGTCCAGATGCGCCCCGGCGTCGGATCCGCCCAGCATGACGTCCTCGTGCTGCCAGGTCTCGGCGCGCAGGGCCCAGGAGTCGGGGTCGTTGTCGGTCGGCATGGGCCAAAGGACCGTACGCATCTGGTCGTTGGCGCAGGTCTCGACGATGCACTCGAAGGGTTCCTGGCCGCGTTCGGCCGCGATGTCCCGTACGACACGGCCGGTCAGCCCCTCGTTCTCGGGACTGTACGTGTCCCCGATGACGTACCGCCCGAAGTCGGCGAGGCGGCGGAAGACGCCCGCCTCCTTGCTGTCCGCGCGGCGCAGCATCTCGGTCCGTACGTCCCGGTCGCGGAGTTTCGCGATCCGTTCGGGTACCGGCAGGCCGAGGATTTCGCCCCAGCCGGGGATCAGGTTGAGGGCGCAGAAGGTGCCGAGCGACATGTTCATCGGCGTCAGGATCGGCATCGTCAGCGCGATGATCCGGCCACCGGCCTTGCGGGCACGCTCACTTGCGGCCAGTTGCCTCGGTACGCGGTCGGGGGCGGCGGAGTCGATGGTCAGGACGTTCCAGTTCAGGGGACGGCCCGCCGACGCGCTCATCTCCACGAAGAGGTCGATCTCGTCGTCACTGAACTGGTCGAGGCAGCCCGCCACGATGGCCTCGATCTGCGTGCCCTCGTGATCGCCTACCGCCCTTGAGAGCGCGAGCAGTTCGGCCGGTTTCGCGTGCCGCGACGCGACCGGTTTTCCGTCGCCGTCGGAGTGCGTGGAGGACTGGGTGGTCGACAGCCCCCAGGCGCCCGCGTCCATCGACTCGTGGAACAGCCGCAGCATGTCCGCCAGTTGTTGTTCCGTGGGCTGCCCGCCCACCGCGTCCGGCCCCATCACATACCGCCGCAGCGCGCAATGCCCCACCATGAAACCGGCGTTGACGGCGATCCGCCCCTCCAGCGCATCGAGATACTCCCCGAACGTGTGCCAGCTCCAGGGCGCCCCCTCCTCCAGCGCGACCAGCGACATGCCTTCGACCTTGGACATCATCCGCCGTGTGTAGTCGGCGTCTTCGGGTCGGGAGGGGTTCAGGGGGGCAAGGGTGAAACCGCAGTTACCTCCCGCGACGGTCGTCACGCCGTGGTTGAGGGAGGGCGTCGCGTACGGGTCCCAGAAGAGCTGGGCGTCGTAGTGGGTGTGGGGGTCGACGAAGCCGGGGGCGAGGACGAGCCCGGAGGCGTCCTCGGTGGTGCGGGACGCCTCGGTGACCGTACCGATGGCCGCGATCCGCCCATCGCGTATCCCCACATCGGCGGTGTAGGCGGGCGCGCCCGTCCCGTCGACGACGGTCGCGCCTTTGATGACGTGATCGAGCATGGACGTTGCCTCCTCAAACTCCGGTGCACTGGACGCGCCCTATAGGGGCGCGGGGAACGGCGCGACCAGCCACAACGCACCCGCACCCGCGCATAGCCCGCAGCCCTACGGCGATCAAGCGCTCGCACGGAACCGCGAGGTTCGATGAACCGGATCCGTATCGATCTTCGGAATCACGTGCTCCCCCACCAGCCGAATCGTCTGCAGCGTGTCCTCCCGAGAGATCCCGATCGGCATCCCGAACGACAACTGATCGGCCCCGGCCTGCTCCCACCGCTTGCACTGCGTGAGCACCTCGTCCGGATCGCCGCAGATCAACAGCTCCTCGGCGATGAGATGCTCGATGATCTCCTCGTTGAACTCGGGCAGCGTCTCCGGCCACACCGGGAAGCCCTCGGGCCGCGGGAACGTGTCGTGGTAGCGGAAGACGAGCGACTGCAGATAGTGGAGGCTGCCGCCCGCGGCGATCCGTACCGCCTCCTTGTGCGTCGGCGCGCAGATCGCCGTCGACGTCACCATCACGTTGTCGTTGACGAAGCCCCCGACCGGCTGCGCCTCGACGATCGCCGTCTTGTACTGCTCCAGAACCCACTCCATGTCGGAGACCTTCTGCACGCTGAAGCCGAGCACGCCCAGGCCCTTGCGGGCGGCCATGGCGTACGAGGGCGGGGACCCGGCCGCGTACCACATGGCAGGGTGCGCCTTCCCGTACGGCTTGGGCAGCACCTTGCGCGGCGGCAGCGACCAGTGCTTGCCCTGGAAGCCGACGTACTCCTCCTGGAGCCACATCTTCGGGAACTCGGCGATGGTCTCTTCCCAGATCTCCTTGGTGTAGTTCATGTCGGTGACGCCGGGGATGAAGCCGAGGATCTCGTGCGAACCCGCGCCCCGTCCGCTGCCGAACTCGAAGCGGCCCTCGGAGAGATGGTCGAGCATCGCGACCTTCTCGGCGACCTTCACCGGGTGGTTGACCTGGGCGAGGGGGTTGAAGATCCCGGAGCCGAGGTGGATGCGCTCGGTGGCATGCGCCAGATAGCCGAGGAAGACATCGTTCGCCGAGAGGTGCGAGTACTCCTCCAGGAAGTGGTGCTCGGACGCCCAGGCGTACTTGAAGCCGGACTTGTCCGCCTGGATGACGTACTCGGTCTCCTCCATCAGCGCCTTGTGCTCGGCGAGCGGATCGGTCTCGGCCCGCTTGCCCACGTATCCCTGTACAAAGAGCCCGAATTCCAAGGAGGTTCACCGTCCCCAACATCGGTATCTGACGTGCCGTCAGATCTACTCCGCCGACTGTTGCACCGCACCCGCGAAGGGTCAATAGCTGACGGGGCGTCAGAGCACGCTGACCCCCGCCAGCCAGCCCCCGTCGATCACGAACGGCTGCCCCGTGATGTACGAGGAGTCGTCACCGGAGAGGAAGAGCACCAGCCGCGCCACCTCCTCCGGCTGCCCGATCCGCCCGAGCGGCACGAGCTTGCGATACAGCCGGTCGATGCCCTCGGCGGCCTTCTCCGTGTCCGCGTCGGGGTCGAGCTGGGCCGGGTTGCTCATGGCGGTGTCGATCGCGCCCGGACAGACGGCGTTGACGCGTATCCCCTTGCCGGCCAGCTCCAGCGCGGCCACCCGCGTCAGGCCGACGATCGCGTGTTTGGTGGCGGCGTACGCGCCGACGTACGCCATGCCCGTCACGCCCGCGTACGAGGCGGTGTTCACGATCGTGCCGCCACCCGCCGCCTCGATCTCGGGCGCGAGTGTCTTGATGCCGAGGAAGACCCCGACCTGGTTGACCTGCACGATCTGCTGGAACTCCTCGAGCGGCGTGCTGACCAGCTCGTTGAAGCGCAGGATCCCGGCGTTGTTGACCAGCCCGTCGATCCGCCCGTACGCCTCCTTGGCCGCGGCCACGGCGGCCTGCCAGTCGGCCTCCTGGCTGACGTCGAGGTGCACGTACCGCGCGCCCAACTCCTTGGCCAGCGCCTCCCCTTGATCGTCCAGTACGTCCCCGATGACGACCTCGGCGCCCTCCGCGACGAAGAGCCGCGCCTCCTGCTCACCCTGGCCGCGTGCGGCGCCGGTGATGAGGACGACGCGTCCGTCGAGCTTGCCCATGGGTTTCTCCTTCAGCGGTGGAGGACGCGCGTTGACTGCATTCCTGATGCTTCGTCACACACGTGGCGACGACCCCCATGGTCTTAGCTGACGAGCCGTCAGGCAAGGGTTGGCGGTTTCGGCGGGAGCAGCGCAGCGCCTGCCGGGCAAGGGGCGGCGGCGTTCGAGGCGTGTGGCGATGGACACGCCAAGTAACTGATCGGTAGGGATATTTGACCCTGTCGGCGCGGCCAACCGAACGCCAATAATCCCCAACGGGAAGGCAAAGGAACTCCCAATAAATCCCCCCTCAAGGAGAGGCCAGAACGTGGCCAAGAGGCGATTCAAGAACAAGAAAGTCCGGTATGTGGCGATCGGCGCGGCGATCACGACGAGTGCCGCCGTTGCCACCGTTCTCCTGCCGTCGGCCAACGCCGCCGAGGAGAAGACGCCGGAGCAGATCATCAGGATGTGCGAAAGGACCGAGGTCCTCAACGGCAAGAAGCAGTCCCTCCAAGACTTTGGTGGCCATGGGATCGCCGGCCCCGGTTTCGAGTCCGACACCTGCGATTTCGTCGAGACGAAGTTCGAGACCTTCGACGGCCCCACGGAGAAGGTCACGGTCGACTTCCCGAACTGCGAGCCGAACGCCACCGAGCCCGCGAAGGTCGACACCACTTGGAAGGCGACCGTGGGTCAGGGCGAGGGCAAGTACACCGCGACTCAACAGGGTGCTGGTGGAGGGCTCTTCGGCGCCCTGAGCGGGTCCTGGCTCAAGCACAAGGGAACGACCGACCTGACCCTCGAGACGGTGACCGCCGGCGACCAGGAAACGAGGGATGTTCCGGTCGGCAAGGTTCTCCACATGGAGTTCACGCCGAAGATGCAGCGGATGACGGGCGAATGGCGAGTGAAGATCGAGGCCCGCTCGGCGACCACCACCACCAATGCCGTCCCCGAGCAGAACTACACGGCGCAGGATGTCGTCGAGGGACCCGTCACCCTGCCCGGAGCCGCCGGCGCTCCCGGAATCGCGGACGGGGAGCCCAAGGCCATCCTGACCGACTGCTGACGGACCTTTCTCCAGCCCTCAACTCCCCACACTTCCCCCCAAGGAGACGCACCATGACACGCCCCAGCCGCAAGGGAAACCACCGGAGCAGGAAGAAGCGCATCACCCTCATGCTGGCCCCAGTGGTGGCCGCCGGGGTGGCCGTTCCGCTGATGTACTCGGCGGGTGCCGCCACCCCCTCCGAAGTGTCCAAGGACTGCGCGGAGAACTCCGACAAACTGGAGAACTGCGAATTCGTCGACGTCCAGTTCAAGAGGAACAACCTGGGGCCCAACAAGCGCGTTTCCACCCCGTCCGACAACTGCGGAGCCACGACTGCTCTCGAGAAGAACTTCTCGGTGGCCACGTCGGTGGTGAGGTCCGTCACCACCGAAGACGGGTTCGTCGCCGCCGCCGATTCCAAGCTGTCGAGCTCGTTCTTCGAGATCGGCGCCAAGTTCAACACGACGGAATTCAACCTCGAGCGTGACGACACCGGCACCGGCTTCGATTTCTCCAGGACCGACAAGGTGCAGCCCGACCACATCGGCTTCTTCATGTGGTCGGAGAAGCGCACCGACGTGAGCGGGTACCTCAAGGCCACGTACAAGGAGGAGCAGGACGGCCAGAAGGTGTTCTTCTCCCCCAGCGAGGGCGCCAAGACCGTGCATGTCTTCTATCCGCAGATCCTGAAGAACGGCACCCCTGACGGCCGTCTCTGGCTGCGCAACGTGAAGTGCGGTACGCCGCAGGCCGAGGAAGTCCAGGGCGGCAGCAGCCCGCAGAGCGCCGAGATCCGCGCCGAGTCGCAGCAGCCCGGATTCGGCAAGGGCGGCGCGAACGTCACGGACGTCGAGATCCCGCTGTCGGAGATCCCGGCGCCGTAGCTCGTCGGCCGGACAGCGACAGCCGACGGCGACAAACGGAGCACAACCGGCCCCCGCGCTCACGCGGGGGCTTCTTCCGTGCCCGTGCCTCTGCCCGTCGGCGGCAGATCGACGGCAGCGTCAGCGGGCCGCCGACCCCAGGCTGTCGCCCTGCCTGGCGCCCAGCCACCGCAGCACCGCGTCCGTACTCCCCCGGGCGTCCAGCTTGGCGTAGATGTTGCTGAGGTTGTTGCGGACGGTCTTCTCGCTCAGTCCCAGCCGCACCCCGATCTCCTGCGCGCCCAGGCCGGTCGACAGCAGCTCCATGATCTCCCGCTCGCGGGGCGAGAGCAGGGACCGCAGCCGTTCCAGGGCGTCGTCGCGCGGGGCCGCCATGCGCTGGGCGCACTCTCTGAGGGCCGCGCACGCCACGGGCGAGAGATAGGTGTGCCCGACCGTGGCGCCCACGACCGCCGCGGAGAGCATGCAGGTGCAGTAGTCGCCCTCCACCAGGTAGCCGGCTCCGCCGCGGAAGACGTCGACGATCACGTCGGGGTCGCGCTCGGGGCTGAGAACAATCACTGATGCGTTCATGTCACCCATGGCGTTCAGCAGCCCGGAAAAGGCGACCGTCGGGTTCTCGCAGGGCAGCACCACGACGTCCACGGCCTCGTTGTCGCCGTTACGGGCACGGTCGCGCAGGAAACGGTAGGGAGCCGGGGAGTACAGCACCCGGCTCACGTGCGGATCGTTCGAGGTCGGCCAGTCGTCATGCGGCCAGTCGTCCTGGGCGCAGGCCAGGACAACCGTCAGGTCCCGGGACGAAACGGCAGGTGTGGGGGGATAGGGCGCGTGATCCGCCGTACTGACATGCCTGGAAGATCGCATTTCGCGTGTCCTTCAGCCGAAGTCATGACGTCTCTACGTACGTGACTCGGGTGGGATCTGTTCAAATCTTCAAAGAAAATGCTGTCATGCTGTCAGACAGGTAGTCAGTTCTCGCCATCTCACCGGCGCCCCGGCCAGTTCCCTATGGTCGCGGAGTCAAAGATGCCGAGTTACAGGTGCGGCGCCACCTCGATCCCGAACGCCCCCATCTGGTCCGTGAGTTCGGTCCGGCTCCGGGAGCGGAAGCGGACCTGGATCTGGTGTACGCCCATCGCCTGGTACGCACGCAGCGACTCGGCGAGCGCTTCGGGGCGGCCGGAGAGGGTGCGGCGGCCGACGTCCCAGCCCGGCTCCCCGACGTACAGCGGCTCGGTGATGGCGCCGATGGCGATGGGGTCGGTGATGCCCGCCTCCTCCCGTATCCGTTTCAGGCGGGCGATCTGGTCCGGCAGGCGGTCGCGGGGGTCGCCCTGTGGCAGCCAGCCGTCCCCCTTGACCGCGGCCCGGCGCACGGCGGCGGGTGAGGACCCGCCGACCCAGACCGGTACCTGCGCCTGCGCCGGCCGGGGCCGCTGCCCGAGCCCTTCGAAGTCGTACAACTTGCCGTGATGCTCGGGGAATTCATCAGGCCCGAGGGCGGACCGCAGCGCGTCGATGCTCTCGTCGAGCACGGATCCACGGCGCTCGAAGTCGGCCCCCAGCGCCTCGAACTCCTCCTGTACGTGCCCGGCGCCGACTCCGAGGATCAGGCGACCGCTCGAAAGGTGGTCGAGGGTCGCGTACTGCTTGGCGGTGATGAGCGGGTGGCGGAGTCCGATGACGGCGACATGGCTGAGCAGCCGTACGCGCTCGGTCACCGAGGCCAGGAACGCGAGGGTGGCGACCGGGTCGTACCAGACGGTGCTCATCGCGGCGGCGAGTCGGCGCGGGATGGCGACGTGGTCGCAGCTCGCGAGGTACGCGAAGCCGGAGCGGTCGGCGGTGCGGGCGATCTCGACGAGGTCGTCGGGTCCGGCCGCCGCCTCCCACGCCTCGGCGTAGATCGTGCTCTGCGACTGGATCGGGAGCTGCATCCCGTACAGCAGCCGGCTGCTCAACGCGCACCGCCCGGTCCGGCCCAGAGCCCGTCCTCCGTGAGCCCCAGCAGCTCGATCGCGTTGCGCCGTACGATCCGGTCGACGACGTCCGCGTCCAGGTGCCCCATCTGGGCCTCGCCGACCTGCCTGGACTCGGGCCAGGTGGAGTCGGAGTGGGGGTAGTCGGTCTCGTACAGGACATTGGGGACGCCGATCGCGTCGAGGTTCTTCAGGCCGAAGGCGTCGTCGAAGAAGCAGCCGTAGACGTGCTCGGCGAAGAGTTCGGAGGGCGGACGGTGGACCTTGTCGGCGACGCCGCCCCAGCCGCGGTTCTCCTCCCACACCACGTCCGCGCGCTCGAGGATGTACGGGATCCAGCCGATCTGCCCTTCCGCGTACATGACCTTGAGGTTCGGGAAGCGCTCGAACTTGCCGCTCATCAGCCAGTCGACCATCGAGAAACAGCAGTTGGCGAAGGTGATGGTGGAGCCGACGGCGGGCGGCGCGTCCGCCGAGGTGGACGGCATCTTGCTGCTGGACCCGATGTGCATGGCGATGACGGTGCCGGTCTCGTCGCAGGCGGCGAGGAACGGGTCCCAGTCGTCCGTGTGGACGGACGGCAGTCCCAGGTGCGGGGGTATCTCGGAGAAGGCGACGGCGCGTACGCCGCGAGCGGCATTGCGGCGCACCTCCTGCGCCGCCAGCTCGGCGTCCCAGAGAGGGATGAGCGTGAGCGGTATCAGCCGCCCCTGGGCCTCGGGGCCGCACCACTCCTCCACCATCCAGTCGTTGTACGCGCGCACCCCCAGCAGACCGAGCTCGTGGTCCTTCGCCTCCGTGAAGGTCTGGCCGCAGAAGCGGGGGAAGGTGGGGAAGCAGACCGCGCTCTGGACGTGGTTGACGTCCATGTCGGCGAGGCGTTGCGGGACGTCGTACGAGCCGGGCCGCATCTGCTCGTACGTGATGATCTCCAGCTTGATTTCGTCGCGGGAGTACCCGACGGCGGTGTCGAGGCGGGTGAGGGGGCGGTGCAGGTCCTCGTAGACCCACCAGTCGCCGATGGGGCCGTCGTCGCCGGGGCTGCCCATGACGGGGGCGAACTTGCCGCCCAGGAAGGTCATTTCCTTCAGCGGCGCGCGGACGATACGGGGTCCTCGGTCCTGGTACTTCGACGGGAGCCGGTCCCGCCAGACGTTGGGGGGCTCCACCGTGTGGTCGTCCACCGAGATGATCTTCGGGAAGGTCTCCATGGTCTCCATGGGGTCTTACGGTAGCGCTGATCTGACGGGGCGTCAGCTATGGCGTCAGCTACGTATGCCGGCCGTCCGCCCTGTATCTGCCCGCGGTAAGCGGTCTCTAGGTTGAGGGGACCGTGTGGGGGCCGTGTGAGACGTTTCAGTCCATGGCATGTCCGCCTGTGATCGGCGTCTCCCACGGCTGACGTATCCGGCGTGCACAAGGCAAACTGGCCTGGTTGTCATGACAGTTCGGCAGGGGTTCGGCAGGGGGACAGCGATGGACGGTGTACCGCGAGTAGAGCCGCTGGAGCAGGGGCGCCCCGAGGAATCGGCCGCGTCGCTCCGCTTCAGCCTGCTCGGCCCGGTACGCGCCTGGCACGGCGCGGAGCCCCTGCCCACCGGCTCCCCGCAGCAGCGCGCGCTGCTCGCGGCACTGCTGCTGCGCGAGGGCCGTACGGCCACGGCCTCCGAACTGATCGACGCCCTCTGGGGCGAGGAGCCCCCCTCCCAGGCGCTGGCGGCGGTCCGTACGTACGCCTCCCGCCTCCGGAAAGTCCTCGGCTCCGGCGTCCTGGTCAGTGAGTCGGGCGGGTACGCGATCCGGTCGCTCGGCGAGGGGGCGCTGGACCTGGCCCTCGCCCAAGAGTTGGCAGCGGACGCGGAGAAGGCTCGTACCGCCGGAGATCTGTGTCATGCACGCTCCTTGCTGAACAAGGCGCTGAGCCTGTGGGACGGGGAGGTACTGGCGGGCGTTCCGGGTCCGTACGCGGACACGCAGCGGACGCGGCTCGAGGAGTGGCGGCTCCAACTGGCCGAGACCCGGCTCGACATGGACCTCGAACAGGGCTGCCACGCGGAAGCGGTCTCGGAGCTGACCGCTCTGACGGCGGCCCATCCGCTGCGCGAGCGCCTGCGGGAACTGCTGATGCTGGCGCTGTATCGCAGCGGGCGGCAGGCGGAGGCGCTGGCGGTGTACGCGGATACGCGGCGCCTGCTGGCGGATGAGCTGGGAGTGGATCCGCGGCCCGGTCTGAAGGACCTCCAGCAGCGGATCCTGCAGGCGGACCCGGCGTTGGCGGAACCGTCGGCTCCGGTGGAGGAGCCTGCGGCTGCGCCGGTGCGGCCGGCGCAACTCCCCGCCACCGTCCCCGACTTCACCGGGCGTGCCTCCTTCGTTTCCGAGCTGGGAGAGGTTCTCGCCTCCGCCGAGGGCCGTGTCATGGCGGTGTCGGCGGTGGCCGGGATCGGGGGCGTGGGCAAGACGACGCTCGCGGTGCATGTGGCGCACCAGGCGCGTTCCGCGTTCCCGGACGGGCAGTTGTACGTGGACTTGCAGGGGGCGGGGGCGCGGGCTGCTGAGCCGGAGACGGTGCTTGGTGCCTTTCTGCGGGCGTTGGGGACGGCTGACTCCGCCATCCCGGATTCATTGGAGGAGCGGGCGGCGCTGTTCCGGTCGGTGCTGGACGGGCGTCGGGTGCTGGTGTTGCTGGACAACGCGCGAGATGCCGCCCAGGTGCGCCCGCTGCTTCCTGGGACGGAGGGCTGCGCGGCGCTGGTGACATCGCGGGTACGGATGGTGGACCTGGCGGGCGCGCACCTGGTGGACCTGGACGTGATGTCCCCCGAGGAAGCGCTGTTGCTGTTCACGAAGATCGTGGGCGAGGAACGGGTGGCCTCCGAGCGGGAGGCCGCGCTGGACGTGGTCGCGGCCTGCGGGTTCCTGCCCCTCGCCATCCGGATCGCCGCGTCTCGGCTGGCGGCCCGTCGTACGTGGACGGTGTCGGTTCTGGCGGCGAAGCTGGGCGATGAACGGCGGCGGCTCGATGAGCTGCAGGCCGGGGATCTGGCGGTGAAGGCCACCTTCGAGCTGGGGTACGGGCAGTTGGAGCCGGCGCAGGCTCGGGCGTTCCGGTTGCTGGGGCTGGCGGACGGGCCGGACATCTCGCTGGCTGCGGCTGCGGCGGTCTTGGACCTCCCCGTCGAGGAGACGGAGGATCTGCTGGAGTCGCTGGTCGATACGTCGTTGCTGGAGTCTGCGGCTCCTGGGCGGTATCGGTACCACGACTTGGTCCGGCTCTACGCGCGTGCGTGTGCAGAGCGGGATGAGCAGCCACCCAGTGAGCGGGAGGCGGCGATGTCGCGGTTGCTGGACTTCTATCTGGCCACGGCTGCGGGGGTTTACGCGATCGAGCGGCCGGGTGACCGGCTGGTGGATCACCTGGAGGCGACGGAGTACGCGGGGCTGCGGTTCACCGAGGGCGCCGCCGCCCTGGACTGGTTGTACACCGAGGCGGCTTCCTTGTTGGCCTGCGTACACCAGTCCGCGGGCACGGACAGGCTGCGGCGTGCGGTCGATCTCCTGTGGATGGCCAAGGACCTGACCGAGTCGGGCGCGAACTCCCACCAGTACGAGACGACAGCCAGGGCGGCGTGCGAGGCCACACGGGCTGCGGGAGACGTACGCGCCGAGGGCAGAGCACGTACGACCCTCAGCCAAGTCCTCCTGGTCTCCGGACGTATCGAGCAGGCGGCGGAGCAGGCCGAGCTCGCCATGGAACTCGCGGCCTCCGCGGGGGACATCACCGCGAGGAGCTGGGCGGCCAACGACCGGGGCAACATCTTCCTGCGACAGAAGCGGTACGTGGACGCCAAGACCCTCTTCGACCAGGCGATAGAAGGCTACCGGGCGGTCGGCAACAGGCTCAACGAAGCAGTCGCCCTGGCCAACCTCTCCCGCGCCCACCTGGGGATGGGCAACGTCGCGAAGGCCGTCGAGCTCGCGCAGCAGGCCCTCGCGGCCCACGCCGAGCTGGGGAAGCCGATGCGCAAGGCCAACGGGCATTACAACCTGGGCATGGCTCTGGCCGGGGCCGGACGTCATGCCGAGGCGCTCAGCGAGTTCTCCGACGCGCTGAGCATCTTCACCGACCATCGGCAGCGGCTCTGGCAGGGAAACACCCACTTCCGGATCGCCGAAGTGCATCTTGCCGTCCGTCGCCCCGCACGAGCGGCCCAAGGAGCTGAACAGGCGCTCGCCCTGGGCTGCGTCGGCGGCGACTGGATGCGGGGCAATGTCCTGACCCTCCTCGGGCGGGCACTCTCCGCTCTGGGGCAGGCGGACCGGGCGCAGGCATGCTGGCGGGAGGCTCTCAGCCTCTACGAACTGAACGGCGTCGCCGAGGAAGCCGACGAAGTACGCGCGTTGCTCAGCCCTGCCACGGCGGCCTGAGCGTGCCTGAGCATCAAGAGGCGCTCCAGTGTGTTGCGGGCGTTCAGCATTCGTTTATCGCCGCCCGGCACTCTCATATCTGTCACACCGTCGCGTCGGGGGGCAGGCGGTGGGACCAGGAGCCCGATCGCGGGGGATACGGCTCCACGACGCCCGTCCGGTGGCCCTCGGGGGAGCATCCGGGCGGGCGTTCCTCACTCCGCACTCACCAGAGAAGAGGAAGTTGAGCACATGACCGAGAAGGCCAAGGACACGGACCTCAAGCCCCACGACAACAGCCCGCCCAGCGCGCCGGTAGGCAAGGAGACCTTCACCACGCTGGACAACAGCCCGCCGAGCGAGCCGGTGTCAGACGGGGACGCGACCACGCAGGACAACAGCCCGCCCAGCCAGCCGGTGGCAGACGGGGACGCCACCCCCGAGGACAACAGCCCGCCGAGCTGACACTCCAAGTAGCCCACTTCCCGACGGGGATCGGCCGCGGCGGCGCGGAGGGGGAGCCGCCGCGGCCGAGGCGTGTCCGATGGGGGCCGAGCCAGGTGGGCTCGGCCCCCATCGGCATGCTCGGCCTCGCCCGCCTACAGCCCGTGTCCGCCTCAGACCGCCCAGGTCTTCAACACAGCCGCGACACTCCGCGCCGTACAGCTGTCCTTCTTCAACTCAGCCACCAGCGCGGTGACCCTCTCCTGGTCCAGCTTGGACGGCACCCCCGAAGCGACCAGGTAGGCATGGGCCACCGCCACGGCGACCCGTAGGTTGGAACGCTCCAGCCATCGCATACGACCCAGCGAGTGAGCGAGGGCGGCGGCCTTGGCGAAGGCGCCGTGATAGACGTCCTGACCGACGAGGACCGCACGGTGACGCTCGACGGCGGCAACCGGCACGCCGTAGTCGTCGATACCCGGATCATCCACACCGGCCCGCTGGGCGACTTCAAGGATCCAGGCGAGATCCACTTGAACGGTCACGAACTGGACTCCCCTTCCAGCTCGTCGATCAGATCCCCGTACTCGTCGAGCACCTCTTGCGCCGCGGCCATGAAGACCGCACGCACGCGCTCGTTGTCGTCACGGATCAGCTGCTCGACGTACTCGTTGACCGGTATCCGCCTGGTCTCGGCGGCCTGCCTGGCCATCTCGGCGGTCTCGTCGTCCATGCGGATGTTGATCTGCATCTTGGCCATGATTCGAAGGTACCACCTGATACCAGCATGCTGGACGGCTTCATTCACCCGGGAGGCGCCTCTCGCTGTTCGGCCTCCACCTCTTCGGGCCGATCCTGTTTCCACTGGCGCCTCAGCGCTCCCGCCACGTACTCGCTGAAGCGCCGCGGTCCGACTTCCCGTCGAACCTCCTCCGCGAGCCCCTCGGGCAGCGTCACGGCGTACCTCTTCGTGGAATTCCGGGGCGCATCCTCTGATGCTCGGTGCCGTTACGGTCCTGGCCTTCCCTGACGCCCCACCGCTGGTCTACACGGAGTCCTCCTACAGCGGCGATACGGTCGACGATCCGGCTCTCGTGAAGCAGTACCGCAAGGCATACGATCGGCTCAGGGCCGCCGCACTGCCGCCGAAGGCGTCCCTCGCCCTGATCGAGCAAGCGGCTGAGGACTACCGAAATGGCAAGCACCGACTTTGACTTGAGCACGGCGCGCTGGAGGAAGAGCAGCTACAGCAACGGGGACGGCGGCAACTGCGTAGAGGTAGCCCTAGGTCACCCCGAAGCCATCCCCGTCCGCGACTCCAAGACCGCCCACCACGGCGGCCCCGTCCTCCTCTTCCGGACCACGGCCTGGGCCGCCTTCCTGGCAGAGGTGAAGCAGGGGCGTACGACCTGAGTGGTCGACATGCCCCGCATCCCTCGACCAGCTCGCACACCTGACGCGCTCCACGTGGCGCTCGTCCAGGTCGCTCCTCACCGACTGGCCGACATGGAACGGCAGCAGGACGAGGTCTCGGAATCAGGAGCGGTTCTCTACGCCGCACTCGCCTGTGCCGACTTCGTCTGCTCGGGTATCGGCAGCCACCTCGCACCGCTCACCGCCTGGCTCTCGGGAAACGGCGAGCGCGCCGTCCTGGTGGGCCTGGCCACCAGTGCGGTCGGCCTTGTGCTGCTCGGCGTGACCGCAGCGTCCGCGGAAGCGCTCTCCATGGCCCTCGCAGGCTTGGCCATCGGCGCCCTCCCGCAGGGCCCACTGCCCTGGCTGCTGGCAGGCGCGGCGCTGCTGGCGGGATCCCTCCTGCGGACTCGCCGAAGTGAGCCCGCGGGCCCGGGCTGCACCGCTGCCGATCCGCCTCGGACGACCGGCGACCACTCGGACCGCAGACAGAGCACCGCCCGCCGACAAGCCGCCAGTCACAACAGGCATGGCAGGAGTCTTTGGAAGGTTTGGGCCATCAGACGCCACCCCATCACCCGACAACACGGGACCAGCCCTGGCCCAAATCTTCCAATCCCTCCCCTCCTTATCCCGGCTCGGGTTGTCCACAGGGGCAGCGAGGGTGGGGGGAGTTCGCGAGAGTTTGGCTGTGGAACGGAGTGAGTTGGTGGAGTTGGCCGAGGGCGGGGTGCTGCTGGTCTCGCGTGCCCTCGATGCGGGGTGGCCGAGGCGGTCGCTCAGCCGGAGGCTGCGGGAGGAGGGGTGGAGCCCGATCCGGGCCGGGGTCTGGGGCGAGCCGGGGCTTGATCTGGGTCTTCGGGTCCGGCTGAAGGCGGTTCAGTCACTGGAACCGCGGCTCGTCGTGAGCCACCGCTCGGCGACGGCGCTCTGGCGGATCGAAGCGCGTTCGGGCCCGGTTCGGGGGTCGGCGGCCCTTGAGTTCGTGGATCCCGGGCTCACTCTCCGGCGGGCAGGGGGCGGCGTGCGCGTGCACCGCGTTCCCCTGGCGCCCGGCGACACGACCGAGCGGCAGGGACTACGGGTGACGACGGTCGCCCGCACCCTCGCCGATCTCCTGCGGGCCGGGCCGCGGGATGACGCGCTCGTTGCCGTGGAGTCGGCGTTGAGCCGGCGGAAAGTCGATCACGTGCGCCGAGCCCCACTCACCACCCCGGCCGCGCTCTCCGCCGCGCTCGAAGCCCCGCTCCTCGGGGCCGGGAGAGCCCGCCGCTGGCTGGAGCTGGCCGATCCGACCTCCGGCTCACCCGCGGAAACCATCGCCCGATTGCGTATGTACGACGCCGGCCTCCACCCCGAGACCCAGGCCGAACTCATCACCCCTGGCGGCCGTCGTCGCTTCCTGGACTTCTTCTTCCGAGCCGAGGGCCTGGCCGTCGAGGTCGAGGGCTACGCCTACCACGGCACCCGCGAGTCCCACCGCCGCGACATCACCCGCTTCAACGAGGTCCTCCAGTGCCCGGAGGTCCGCACTCTCCTCCGGTTCACCGCCGAAGACATCTTCCACCGGCCCGCTCACATGATCGAGGAGATCCGGGCCGCCCTCGCCCGCCTCCGGGGCGGAGGCGGGCAGCCGAACGGATAACGGAACGAACCCCTCCGCCACTGCCCACGTCCCAGTACCGATCGATGCGGACGCAGGGCATCGCAGAGTACGCAGGGCATCAGGGGGCGACATGGACAAGCGCAGGATCACCAGGAGCGCGACAGGCGCCGCCATCACAGCGCTGGCGCTCGGGGCGCTGCAGGGGGCCAGTGCCGCCGGGGCCGACGGCGAAACCAAGGGGGGCGGCGGCGCCCCGGCCGCCCTCGAGCCGGCCAAGGTGTGCGTCGGTACGCAGCCGGAGGGGCGGCTCCCCAGTTGGGGGCCCAAGGGCAGCCGCCCCGACGACACTCCGCTGTACCGGGTGTTGGCGTACATCGACAGGATGGGTAAGGCGCACCCGGGCATCTTCACCGGCTTGTCGGTCGACGACGCCAACGGGGCCGCGAACGTCTACCGCGTCCCCGGCAAGGAAGCCGAGAAGTTCGATGCCGACATCTGCGGTGCCGCCGAGAAGGGCGTCACGGTGCGGCTGTACGACACCGAGGTCACCGAGACCGAGCTCAAAGGCCTCGTCGATCGCATCAGCGGTGACATGGACCGCTGGAAGGGCGCCTTCATGATCTGGACGGTCGGCATGAACGCCCACTCCGTGGTCGTGGGTGTCTCCGATCCCGAGAAGGCCGAGCCGGTCCTCCGGGAGGCTTACGGGGAGGAGACCATGCGGCACATCAAGATCGAACGCTCCGAGCAGCCCACCCTGTTCTGAACCTCACACCCCCCGTACGCTCCCCCGCAACTCCCCCTTGACCACCTTCCCGCTCGCATTCCGAGGCAGCTCCCCCACGAACTCCACCACCCGCGGCACCTTGTAGTTCGCCATCTCGCGTCGCGCCCAGGCGATCAGATCGTCCGAGGTCATGGACGAACCCGGCCGGCGTACGACATACGCCTTGCCCACCTCGCCCAGTCGCGCGTCCGGGATGCCGATCACCGCCACGTCCGCCACGTCCGGATGGAGGCCGAGCAGCTGCTCGATCTCCGCCGGGTACGCGTTGAAGCCGCCGACGATGAACATGTCCTTGATCCGGTCGGTGATGCGGAGGTTGCCCGCGGAGTCCAGGACGCCGACGTCGCCCGTACGCAGCCAGCCGTCCGGCGTCAGCACGGTGGCCGTCGACTGCGCGTCCTCGAAGTAGCCCCGCATGACGTTGAAGCCGCGGACCAGGACCTCCCCCGGGGAGCCGGGCGGCAAGGCAGCTCCCGTCGGTCCCACCACCTTCACCTCCGTGTCCGGGATCGCCCGCCCCGACGTGGACGCGATCACCACCGGCTCGTCCCCGCGGCGGCACATCGTGACGATGCCGCTTGCCTCGGAGAGTCCGTACGCGGTCAGGACCGTCCCGACACCGAGTTCCGTACGGAGGCGTTCCACCAGGCGGAGTGGCACGACCGCCGCGCCCGTCACCACCAGACGCAGGGCCGAGAGGTCGTACGAGTCACGGGACGGGTGGTCCAGGAGGGACTGGTGGAGCGTCGGTGGGCCGGGCAGGACCGAGATCCGCTCCGCCGCGATGTTCGCCAGTGCCGTGTCCACGTTGAACACCGGCTGCGGGATCATCGTCGCGCCCCGCATCAGGCAGGCGATCACGCCCGCCTTGTAGCCGAAGGTGTGGAAGAAGGGGTTCACGATCAGGTAGCGGTCGCCGGTACGAAGCCCGGCCAGTTCGCTCCATATCGCGTACGCCCGCAGCGTCTGCGCGTGCGTGATCACGGCGCCCTTGGGGCGGCCGGTCGTACCCGAGGTGAAGATGATGTCGGAGGGGGAGCCGGGAGCCAGGGCCGCCGAGCGTGCCCGCACCTCCGGCTCGCCCACCCCGTCTCCGCTCGCCAGGAAGTCCTTCCACGTACGGAAGTCGGCGGGTGCGTCGTCCGACAGCACCACCACCTGCTCCAAGTGCGGCAATCCGGGGAGCGGCCCGGCGACGCCCGGCTCTTCCGAAACCGGCCCCTCCGAAGCCGCCCGCCGCAACGACGCCACATACGACGTCCCCAGGAACGTCCCGGTCACAAAGAGCAGCCGCGCCCGGCTGCGCGCCAGCACATACGCCGCCTCCGTCCCCTTGAAGCGCGTGTTCAGCGGTACTAGCACCGCCCCGGCCGACACCGCGCCCAGCGCCGAGACGATCCAGTCCAGCGAGTTCGGCGCCCAGATCGCCACGCGGTCGCCGGCCTGGACACCGTTCGCGACACAGGCCGCAGCCGCTCGCTCCACGCGCGCGCCCAGTTCCGCGTACGAGATGCGTGTACGCCCCTCCACGACCGCCTCGGCATCCCCGTACCGGTCGGCCGCCGAACGGACCAGCCCCGGGATGCTCTCCCATTCCAGGTCCCCGCGCATCAAGTCCCTGCGCATCGCAAGCCTCCCCATACCAACAGGCGTACCACTGGTGTCCCACTAGCTGACCACCCGTCAGATTAGCTGTAGCCTGACGCACTGTCAGCAGTCCGGGAGTAGTGCGGACCACAGCAGCGGAGGTGCGTGCCCATGGCAGTACTCACGGCGGGGCTCAAGGACGCGACCGCCATCGTCGGCATCGGTCAGACCGCCTTCGCCAAGCAACTCCCGGAGTCCGAGAAGACCTTGGCCTGCCGCGCCGTCCTCGCCGCCCTCGACGACGCCGGGATCCCGCCGAGCGAGGTCGACGCGCTCGCCTCGTACACCATGGAGGAGACCGACGAGGTCGAGCTGGCGAAGGCGATCGGCGCCGGGGATCTCACCTTCTTCAGCAAAGTGGGCTACGGCGGGGGCGGTTCCTGCGCCACCGTCGCCCATCTCGCCGCCGCCATCGCCACCGGGCAGGCCTCCGTCGGGGTCGCCTGGCGGTCACGGAAGCGGGGGTCGGGCCCGAGGCCCTGGAAGAACACGACAGCCCAACTGCCCACTCCCGCCCAGTGGACCCGCCCCTTCGGGCTCCTCCGCCCGGCCGACGAGATCGCCATGCTCGCGCGCCGCTATATGCACGAGTACGGCGCGAGTCGCGACCACCTCTTCAATGTCGCCCTCGCCTGCCGCAACCGGGCCAACCAGAACCCCGCCGCGATGATGTACGAGCGCCCGCTGACCCGCGAGATGTACATGACCTCCCGCTGGATCAGCGAACCCCTCTGCCTCTTCGACAACTGCCTTGAGACGGACGGGGCGTTGGCCTGCGTGATCGTGTCGAAGGAACGGGCTCGCGACTGTCGGCACACACCCGTGTACGTCCACTCCGCCGCCCAGGGCCTGCCCGCCCAGCACCACGGCATGGTCAACTACTGGAACGACGACCCGCTCACCGGTCCCGCCTGGACGACCGCCCGACACCTGTGGAAACAGGCCGACTTCGGGCCCCATGACGTTGATGTCGCGCAGATCTACGACGCTTTCACGGCACTCATCCCGCTCTCCCTGGAGGGCTACGGCTTCTGCGGCCGGGGCGAGGGCGGTGCGTTCACGGAAGGGGGCGCCCTCGAAATCGGGGGGCGGCTGCCGCTCAACACCAGCGGCGGAGGACTCTCCGAGGCGTACGTCCATGGCTTCAACCTCATCAACGAGGGTGTGAAGCAGTTGCGCGGAACGAGCACCGCCCAGGTCCCGGACGCCTCGACCTGCCTGGTCACGGCGGGCGAGGGCGTCCCGACCTCCGCGATCCTCCTACGGAACTGAGGAGTTGACGATGGAGTTGACGATGCCGGGAGAACTCCTGTCCCCCGTCCGCGACGACGACGGCGCCCCCTTCTGGGAGTACGCCGCCCAAGGCGAACTCCGCGTCCAGGCCTGCGCCGACTGCGGCGAACTCCGGTTCCCGCCCCGGCCCTGCTGCCCCCACTGCCAGTCCTTCGCGAGCGAGTGGCGGCTGATGAGCGGGAAGGGGCGGATCTGGTCGTACGTCGTCCCGCATCCGCCGCTTCTTCCGGCGTACGCGGAGCAGGCGCCGTACAACGTGATCGTCGTCGAGCTCGTCGAGGCGCCGCGCATCCGGCTCGTCGGGAACCTGGTCAGCGGCGCCGACGCCCCGCTGGGCTCCCTTCCGCCGGAACGGATTCGGATCGGGGCGAAAGTGCAGGTGGTGTTCGGCAGCACGGTGTTGCCGCAGTGGGTACGGGAACGCTCATGACGCCGCCTGCCTCCCTCCGTATCAGCGTCGACAAGAGCACGGGCGTCGCCGTGCTCACGCTCGACCGGCCCGAGAAGCTGAACGCCATCGACCTCGGTCTGGCCGCCGAACTGGCCGCCGCCTGGCGAGAGTTGAGGCTCGACGATGCCGTACGGGCCGTCGTCCTCACGGGGGCGGGTGAGCGGGCCTTCTGTACGGGGCTCGACCGGAGCGTCGAGGTGCCGCAGCCGGGCTCGCCCTACATGGCGGACGATCCGCTCGACACGATCGGCCCCAAGGCGAACGATCTGTGGAAGCCGGTGATCGCGGCTGTGCGGGGCATGGCCTGCGGCGGGGCCTTCTACCTGCTCGGCGAGGCGGAGTTCATCGTGGCCGACTCCACCGCCACCTTCTTCGATCCGCATACGACGTACGGGATGGTCAGCGCGTACGAGTCGGTCTACATGGCGCAGCGGATGCCGTTCGGGGAGGTGGCGCGGATGGCGTTGATGGGGTCGGCGGAGCGGCTCTCCGCACGGCGGGCGCACGAGATCGGGCTCGTGTCCGAACTCACCGCGCCGGGTGGGGCGTTGGGCGCCGCCGAGGAAGCCGCCGCGGTGATCGCCTCGTACCCGACGGAGGCCGTCCAGGGCACCGTACGGGCCGTCTGGGCGGCGAAGGAGGCGACGCGCGCGTCTGCGCTCGCGCAGGCCCCGCACCTCGTCTCGCTCGGGAATCTGCCGGGCGAGCGGCAGGCGGAGTTGTTCCGGGCGCGACAGCGCGAGTTCAGGTTGCGTTAGCAACTCACTTACATCGCACAGGCGTAGGCTCGCCGGCATGGTTGAGCATCGCGTGGTCGGCTTCCTGACGGAGTTGAGGGACTGAAGTCCCAGCCCTCAGTCCCGGACCTCGGCCTCCGGATCTGCCTCGCAGTGGTCGACCGACGCCAAGAAGCGCTTGCCCAGCGTCACCTGAGTGGTGGCCTTGCCCTTCGCGGGCACCGTGACCACGGGGGAGTTGTTCGAGAGGAGCAGAGTTCCTTCAGCGTCGTAGAAGGTCACCCAGACCTGGAACTCGGCCTCGCGCTTGTTCGGGTTCGTGACCTCCACCGTCGCGTAAGGAGTGGTCGCGGTCGCGCAGCTGACCAGCTTCGCCGTGCCGTCCTCCAGCTCCGCGCTGCTGGTGCCCGTGCTGGAGGGAGTGGGAGTGGAGCGGTAGCCGGGCCGCCGGGTGGAGGAACCGCCGCCGCTCGTGCTCGTGCTGCCGCTGTCGTCGTAAGAATCGTCGTACGAGTCGTCCGAGTCGTCGTCCGAGCCGGATCCGTACGACCCCCCACTCGTCGTCGACGACGAACTGCCGTGATCCTGGCTGGAACTGCTGCAACCGCCTCCGCCGCTACCTCCACTGCCACCGCCGTGACCGTGACGCCCCGTCGAGAAGCCGGTCAGTGCGAGCACGACCAAGGACAGTGCCGCCGTGAACTTGAGTGTGCGCCCCCGAGAATGCATGTGATCACTCTAGTCACGGGATCAGGCACGAGATCACGTCGTCCGAGCCGTCCCCGTCCCCTTCTCCGCGTCCAGCGCGTACACGCAGCGGTCCTTGCTGCACGCGTACACCACCCCGTCCTTGACGACCGGGGCCCCGGTGATCTCGCCCCCCGTGGCCAGCTTCCAGCGGAGGCGGCCGTCGTCGGCCTTCAGGGTGTAGAGGAGGTGGTCCGTGGAGCCGAAGTGGATGCGTCCGTCGGCGACCGCGGGGGCGCCGACGAGGTCGCCGCCCGCCTGGAAGCGCCACTTCGGGGTGCCGGTGACGGCGTCCAGGGTGTAGAGGCCCTTGCCGCTGCCCACGTGGACGTGTCCGGCCTCGACGAGCACCGGGTCGATCGAGGCGCGGGACTCCGTGGCGATACGCCAGCGGTCACGGCCGTCCGTCGCGTCGAGGGCGTACACCGTGCCGAGGTAGTCGGCGAGGTAGATCCCGCCGCCCGTGACCGCGGGGCCGGACGCGAAGGTGGGCGGGCTCAGGAAGACGGCGGGCGCCTCGAAGTGCCAGCGGACGTGGCCGTTCGCGATGTCGATGGCGAGCACCCGGGTGCCGGCGGACACGTACACGTATCCGTCGTCGGCCTGGGTGAGGCGGATCGGGACGCCGCCGCAGGAGGCCGCGTCGCCGATGGGGTATGACCAGCGCTCCTCGCCTGTGCGCGCATCGAGGGCGCGCAGGCGGGCGTCCTTCCACAGGTACACCGTTCCGTCGTGGACGACGGGCCCGGCCTCGGGGGACTCGAAGTCGCCCTGGGCGCCGGTGATCTCCCAGAGTTTCTGGCCGCTGGAGGCCTCCCAGGCCTGTACGCCGCCGCCGCGGGTGCCGGTGACGACGGTGCCGCGGTCGGCCTTGAGGGAGTACACCCAGGCATCCGTCGGCAGCCGCCACAGGTCGCCGCCCTCGCGGGCGTCCAGGGCGAAGAGGGTGGGCCCGTCGGAGGCGTGGATACGGCCGTCCGAGACCGTCATCGACCAGGCGACGTCCCGCGTCTTGAAGCGGCGGCGGCCGGTCGCCACGTCCAGGGCGTGGACTTCGAAGGAGGTGACGTAGACGAGATCGCCGGCGACGGCGGGCGTACCCCACACATCGTTCGACATGCGGAAACGCCACGGCCGCCAGGACGAGCCGGAGTCGGGTGCGGGAGCCGCCGTGGGCGTGGGTACGGCGGGGTCGGCGCCGTTGACGCCGGGGCGCGGCCGGGCCCAGGAGGCGGCGAGTCCCGCTTCCGGAGGAGGTGCCTTCACGGCGGCGGCGCGGGCGTCGGCGACGCGCGGGCCTGGCCCGATGGGCACGGGGGCCCCGGCGAGACGTACGGGCCCGTTGTCGGGCGCGCCACCGTGCCGCCCCGCACCCGCGCCGACGGGGACGGGGACGAGC
>NZ_BAAGPS010000021.1:78125-88559 GCF_054783935.1 Streptomyces pseudoechinosporeus | reverse complement strand
CGGGGGCGGCGGGGCCCTCGGCGCCCGTCGCCGCGAGTCCGCCGGTCCCGGGGGCGACGGCGCCCGCGCCGCCGGGGCTCGCCGGGACGGTGGGAACGGCACCGGGTCCGGGCGACGGACGGTCGGCGCCTCCGCTCCCGGACGCTTCCTCAGCCCACTCTCCCGGCTGGAGCAACTCCGCGTGCAGCGCCCGCAGTTCCGGCCCCGGATCCGTCCCGAGCTGCTCCGCCAGGAGCTGTCGTACGTCCTCGTAGGCGGCCAGCGCCTGAGCCGTGCGCCCCGCGTCGCGCAGGGCGCGCAGGCGCAGGGCCTGGAGGGGTTCGTCCAGGGGGTGGGTGTCGCACAGGGCGGTCAGCTCGGGCAGGGACTGCGCGGCGTGGCCGAGAGCGAGGGCGGCGGTGTGGCGGGCGCGGAGGGCGTCGAGCCGTCGGGCCTCCCAGCGGGCCGACTCGGCGGTGCGGTCGGGGAGGTCAGCGAGGGCGGGGCCGCGCCACAGGCCGAGGGCGTCGTCGAGGGCGACGGCCGCCTTGGCGGGGTCGCGGTCGGCGAGCGCGCGCGTGCCCTCGCCGACGAGCCGCTCGAACCGGTGCAGATCGATGTCGTCGGCCGAGGCGGCGAGCCGGTACCCGCCCTCCTCCGACACGACCGCAGCCGCCCCGAGCACCCGCCGCAACCGCCCGACCAGGGCCTGCAACGCCCCCGTGGCATCGGCGGGCGGATCCCCGTCCCACACCTCGTCGACCAGCAGCCCCGCGGGCACGGTACGGCCACCCCGCAACGCGAGCACGGTCAGCAGAGCACGCAACCGCGCCCCGCCGACAGGAACAGGGCTGCCGTCGGGGCGAAGTGCCTGGGTGGTGCCGAGGATGCGATAGCGCACGGGGTCCATTGTCTCTGGTGGGTTCGGGCGAGGTCACAGGGTTGCGCGGCGCGGCGAGCTAAGGCATGCCCCCACCCTGTACGGAACTCACAGCCGATCGCGAGACGTTTTCCACTTGCGCCCGGTACGGTCGGGCACGCCCGTTTGTACGAAACCCAGGGAGCCCGACCCCATGACCACCGCCACCAACCGCCACAGCGACCGGCGGATCAGCCCGGTCTTTCTCGGGATCGTGGCCGTCATGGCGGTCACGGGCTGGGCCACCTGGACCGGTTTCGCGGAACAGCCCGGCATCGCCGTCTTCCTGTTCGTGACGGCCGCGTGGATCGTCTCGCTCTGTCTGCACGAGTACGCACACGCGCGTACGGCTCTGCACAGCGGCGACATCTCGATAGGCGCAAAGGGCTACTTGACCCTCAATCCGCTGAAGTACACGCACGCCCTGCTGAGCATCGTCCTGCCTGTCCTCTTCGTGATGATGGGCGGTATCGGTCTGCCGGGTGGCGCGGTCTGGATCGAGCGGAGCCGCATCCAGGGCCGCTGGAAGCACAGCCTGATCTCGGCGGCGGGCCCGCTGACGAACGTGCTGTTCGCGGTCGTCTGCACGGCCCCGTTCTGGCTGGACGCGCTGGACGGCGTACCGGCGGAGTTCCAGTTCGCCCTCGCGTTCCTGGCGTTGCTCCAGGTCACGGCCGCGCTGCTGAACTTCCTGCCGGTGCCGGGCCTGGACGGCTACGGCATGATCGAGCCCTGGCTGTCGTACAAGATCCGCCGCCAGGTCGAGCCGCTCGCGCCCTTCGGGCTGCTGCTCGTGATCGCCATCCTGTGGATCCCGGCGGTGAACGGTGTGTTCTTCGACGTGATCGACGCGCTCCTGCGCGGCCTGGGCATCGATGAGATCCGTACGTACTGCGGTCAGAACCTCTACCGCTTCTGGACGGACACCGACCAGTTCTGCACCGTCAGTTCGTGACGGAGCCGTTCCGCGCCTTGCCGCGCCGCAGGTAGTACCAGGTCATGTTGGACGACAGGCCCGCGAGCAATACCCACACGATGCCCAGCCAGTAGCCCTTGGCGAAGGAGACGACGGCCGCGGCGACGGAGAGGACGCAGACGACGAGGGCGTAGAGGGCCAGGCGGGGCATGGGGCGGGCTCCTGTCGGGGACACGGCTTCGGCCGGGGGGACACTGCTCTTCAACCACCCAGTGTCCCCCACGCGCTCATACGTCGGTGACGCGCAGGCCCGCATGGGCCTTGTAGCGGCGGTTCACCGAGATCAGGTTCGCGACCAGCGACTCGACCTGGTGCGCGTTGCGCAGCCGCCCGGAGAAGATGCCGCGCATGCCGGGGATACGGCCGGCCAGCGCCTGCACGATCTCGACGTCCGCCCGTACCTCGCCGAGCACCATCACATCGGTGTCGATCTCCTCGACCTCCGGGTCCTGGAGCAGTACGGCGGACAGATGGTGGAAGGCGGCGGTGACGCGCGAGTCGGGGAGCAGTGCGGCGGCCTGCTCGGCGGCGCTGCCCTCCTCCGGCTTCAGCGCGTACGCGCCCTTCTTGTCGAAACCGAGCGGGTTGACGCAGTCGACGACGAGCTTCCCGCTCAGCTCCTCCCTGAGCGACTCCAGCGTCTTGCCGTGCCCCTCCCACGGCACCGCGACGATCACGATGTCGCTGCGCCGCGCGCACTCGGCGTTGTCGGCGCCCTCGACGCCGTGCCCGAGTTCGTCCGCGGCGGACTGCGCCCGCTCCGCGGCCCGCGAGCCGATGATCACCTTCTGGCCGGCCCGGGCCAGCCGGTAGGCGAGGCCCTTGCCCTGCGGCCCGGTGCCGCCGAGCACGCCCACGACGAGCCCCGACACATCGGGCAGGTCCCAGGGGTCCTTGACCGGGGCCTTGGCGGCTTGCTGTGCACTGTTGTCGGTAGAGGTCATGGCCCGACTTTACGTCCGCGCCGACCCGCCCCGGCGCTCAGGTGAGGTCCGTCACGGGCACTCTGCGGAAGGTGATCGTCTCGTACGCGCTGAAGTCGCCCGTCTCGTAGAGGAGTCCGACGGTCGACGCGTCGAGGCGTACGAGATCGGAGTACGCGGCGGGCAGTCCGTCCACCGTGTGCACGGGCCGCCAGGTGACGCCGGCGTCGGTGCTGGCGCGGATCGTCAGGAGGGCGCGGTAGCCGGGGGCGGCGGGGCCGGAGAAGAGCAGCACGTCGGGGTCACGGAGCTGGAGAACGCTGCCCTCGCAGACGGGCGCGACCAGTCCCGCCTGCGGCCGGAAGGGCTTCACGAGGGTCTGGCCGCCGTCCGTGGAGTAGGCGTCGGCGCGGGTGCCGGGCGCTGTCGCGTCGTTACGGGTGTTGAAGTAGACGCGGCCGTCGGGGAGTTCGGCGGCGGTCGTCTCGTTCACGTTGATGTAGCCGTCGGTGTTGTCGTCGAGGTAGCCGATGCGCCAGGTCTCGCCGCGGTCGTCGCTGAGCAGGCAGTGGCCGCCGTTGTACTTTCCCTCGGTGCCGTTGTCCCGACCGGTCGGTGGGAGGGAGTGGTTGGCGGGCACGACGACTCGGCCGCCGGCGAGCTGGACGGCGTGGCCCGGTGTGGTGGCGTACCACCGCCAACTCGCCTGCTTCGTCTGAGCGGTGATGTCGCGTGGCGTCGACCAGGTGACCCCGTCGTCGTCGCTGTGCTGGACCCAGACCCGACGGCCGTCGGCGGCGCTCACCTTGCCCCGTCGGATGGCGTCCTCGGTGGCGAGGGCCGCGTTGCGTACGTGGACGAGGAGGAGGCGGCCGGTGTCCAGGACGACCGGTGCCGGGTTGCCGGCCAGGTTGTCGCCGTGCTTGGCGGCGACCTCCAGGGGGCCCCAGGTCCGTCCGCCGTCCGTGGACCGCTTCAGCACGATGTCGATGTTGCCGAAATCGTCGTGGGAGCCGACGCGACCCTCGCACAGGGCGAGCAGGGTCCCGGCCGTCGTGGTGACGACGGCCGGGATACGGAAGCTTGCGTAGCCGTGCTGACCTGCGCGGAAGGGTACGGACGCTTCTGCCATCGGGGCCTCCACGGGTGGGGATGGTTGGGCTCCCTTGCCCGCGGCGGGCCAATTCGGGGTGAACGCGACGTTACGAGTGGGCGGTTGGGGGTGGGAGGGGTTCTTTTCCCCAGGCCCGCCCCTTCCCGAAACGGGGGGCTGCGCCCCCAGGCCCCCGCCAGGGGGGTGGGGGTGACAGTCGTGTCGCGGCTGCGGGTGCGTCGTGGCTGGTCGCGCAGTTCCCCGCGCCCCTGAAGGGGCGCTCCCGGAGCCGCCGGCCATCATGCTCACCAGCCACGATGTGCCCGCCCTCTCCCACCGGCGGGAGGGGACGTGGGCCGGTGCGTCGTATGCCCGTCGCTTAGGTTCGGTCTCAGGCCACCCGCGCCGTGTACCAGCAAAGGGCCGTACGCCCCGCCTGCGACGGGCTGACGCACCGGCCCACGGCCCCGACCCACCCACCGGACCCCAAGGGGCGCGGGGAACGGCGCGAGCAACCACCCACCAACCCGCACCCGAAAACGAACCCACCCGCCCAACCGCCGGAGGCAACCGGCGGCCCGCCGACGGGGGAAGATCGGCGGGCCGCCTTGGTACCGCAGTGGCTCAGTGGACGGAGTGCTCCTCCGTGGGGAACGTCCCGCCGACCACGTCCTCGGCGAACGCCTGCGCGGCCTGCGTCATAACCGACCGAAGGTCCGCGTACTGCTTGACGAAGCGCGGCATCTTGCCGCTCGTCAGGCCCAGCATGTCCGTCCAGACGAGGACCTGCGCGTCGGTGTCCGGCCCGGCCCCGATGCCGATCGTCGGGATGTGCAGGACACGCGTGACCTCGGCGGCCAGCTCGGCCGGTACGAGTTCGAGGACGACCGCGAAGGCGCCGGCGTCCTGGACGGCCTTGGCGTCGCGGAGGAGCTGCTGGGCGGCCTCCTCGCCGCGGCCCTGGACGCGGTAGCCCATGGTGTTCACGGACTGGGGGGTCAGGCCGACGTGGGCCATGACCGGGATGCCGGACTCGACCAGCAACTCGATCTGGCGGTGCGAGCGTTCGCCGCCCTCCAGCTTGACGGCGCCGACCCCCGCCTCCTTCACCAGGCGCGTGGCTGAGCGCAGGGCCTGGACGGGGCCCTCCTGGTACGAGCCGAAGGGCAGGTCGCCGACGATCAGGGCGCGCGAAGTGCCCCGTACGACCGCGGCGGAGAGCATGGTCATCTCGTCGAGCGTGACGGGCACGGTCGTCTCGTACCCGAGGTGGCAGTTGCCCGCCGAGTCGCCGACGAGCATGACCGGGATGCCGGCCTCGTCGAAGACGGACGCGGTCATCGCGTCGTACGCGGTGAGCATGGGCCACTTCTCGCCGCGCTCCTTGGCGGCATTGAGGTCGCGGACAGTGATGCGACGGGTGCCCTTCCCGCCGTACAGCGCCTTGCTGCTGTCGGGGGTCCTCTGGGCAGCCGAGAGCTGCGTCATCGCAACGGCTCCTTCTGTCATCTCGAGGCGCCCTGACGGCGTCCCCGGATCCCCTCCATGGTGGCACCTCGTGCCATGGAACGGCTAGGGGCTCCCACCGCCTCCCGTTGTGATCGCCGCAACTCCTCTGGCGTAAGTTCTCGGTAAATGAATTCAGATACGAGACCGTCTCGTATCGTTATTCGCTAGCCTTTGAGGCATGACTACTCCCGCCGTTCCTGACTCCCGTGTACCGGAAGCGGTGCATCGGCGTCGCTGGGCGATCCTCGGCGTGCTGATGCTGAGCCTGCTGATCGTCGTGCTCGACAACTCGATCCTGAACGTCGCGATCAAAACCATCTCGACACCCGCCCCGACCGGCCTGGGAGCCACCCAGAGCGAGCTCGAATGGGCCATCAACGCGTACACGCTCGTCTTCGCGGGACTGCTGTTCACGGCCGGTCTGCTCGGCGACCGGCTCGGCCGCAAGAAGGTGCTGCTCAGCGGGCTCGCTGTCTTCGGTGGCGCCTCGGCGCTCGCCGCCTTCTCCGGGTCACCCGAGCAGCTCATCGGCTTCCGTGCCCTGATGGGGCTCGGTGCCGCCTTCGTGATGCCCGCCACCCTCGCCGTCCTCATGAACGTCTTCGAGCGGGACGAGCAGCCGAAGGCCATCGGCATCTGGGCGGGCGGCGTCGGACTCGCCATCGCCATCGGACCCATCACCGGAGGGGTGCTTCTCGATCATTTCTGGTGGGGGTCCGTGTTCCTCATCAACGTGCCGATCGTGATCCTCGCGATCGGGCTCATGGCGGTCCTCGTTCCCGATTCCCGTGATCCGAAGCCCGGGCGGATCGATCCGGTGGGTGTGCTGCTGTCCGTCGTCGGGCTCGTCCTGCTCGTGTACGGCATCATCAAGGGCGGCCAGCTCGCCGACTTCACCGACGCCGAGGTGCTGGCGACCATGGGCGCCGGACTCGCCGTACTCGTCGGACTCGTCTGGTACGAGAAGCGCATCGACCACCCGTCCATCGACGTCACGTACTTCAAGAACCGGGTCTTCTCGGCGGCCATCGGCGCCATAGGGCTGGTCTTCTTCGCGCTGATGGGCGTGACGTTCTTCGCGGTCTTCTACACACAGACCGTGCGCGGCTACTCGCCTTTCCAGACAGGCCTGTTGATGCTGCCGCTGGCCGTGACGCAGTTCTTCTTCGCATCGCGGGCCCGGCTGGCCGTCGACCGCTTCGGCTACCGGATCACGACCACCGGCGGCATGTCGCTCATCGCCGTGATGCTGGCCGCGTTCACCATCCTGGACGCCGATACGCCGATCTGGATCCTGGAGGTCATCTTCTTCCTGATGGGCACCGGGATGGCCCACGTCATGACGCCCACCAGCGTCGTGATCATGCAGGCCGTGCCCCGCGAGAAGGCCGGTTCCGCCTCCGCGCTCAGCAACACCTTCCGCCAGGTCGGCGGCGCCCTGGGCCTCGCCGTACTCGGCTCGGTCCTCTCCGCGGCGTACCGCTCGGGCATCGAGGACAAGCTCACCCTGCTGCCCGCCGGCCTGCGGCACCACGCGGGCGAGTCCATCGAGGCCACGCTCGGCGCCGCCGCGAAGCTCGGGCCCCAGGGCGAGGCCCTGGTCACCCCGGCGCACGACGCCTTCCTGCACGCCATGCATCTCACCGCCCTGGGCGGAGCCGGTGTCGCCCTCGTCGGAGCCCTGGTCGTGGCGCTGTTCCTGCCGGGCCGGGACCCGGCCCCGAAGGAGCCCGAGGGCGAGGAAACCGAACTGGTGGCTGCCGAACACTGAGAGAATCGGGCCCGAACCGGGCGGCGGATGAAGGGAGTTGGCGTGGACCTCGCGGAGCAGGGGGCCGGACGTGGTGGGGCCGTGAGAGGGCGCCCGCGCAGTGAGAGCGTGGAGCGTTCCATCATCGAGGGCGTCATCGGGCTCCTGGAGGACGGCGTCCCGCTCTCGGAGATCTCCATAGAGCGCGTCGCCCGCACCGCCGGGGTGGGCAAGGCCACCATCTACCGCCGCTGGAGCGGCCGCGAGGAGCTGTTCTGCGACGTCCTGCGCACCGCCGAGCAGGCCGACCCTGAGCTGCCCGGCACCTCGATGCGCGACGACCTGATCGCCCTCCTCGAGGCGATACGCAGGCGCGGGCTGGCCAACCGTTCATCGGCGCTCGTGCACAACGTCTTCGCCCAGATGAAGAGCAGCCCCAAGCTGTGGAAGGCGTACCACGCGAACGTGATCGAGCCACGGCGCCGGCTCACCTACGAGGTGCTGCGCCGCGGGCAGGAGAACGGCGAGATCCGCTCCGACCTCGATGTCGAGCTGATCGGTGACCTGTTCAGCGGTCCCATGCTCGTACGCACCGTCATGCGCCCCGACGCCGAACTTCCCGACGGCCTCGCCGAGGAGATCGTCGACACCGTCCTGGAGGGGCTGCGCCCCGCGAAGTCGTAGAAGTCGTAGAAGAGCCGGGTCGTCAGGCGCCAGGCCGTCAAGGCGCCAAGTCGCTTAAGCCCGGCTGGCCCCTGAGTGAATGTGAGGGTTTCGTCACAGACCGCTCCCGCGGGGTGGACGATCGGAACTGGGTACGCAGGCAGGGGCGTCGTCGTGCCCGTACTGCCGTCCGTCGGGGCGGCCGGAGTGAACGCGATCATCCCCTAGGGTTCTTGGGTGCGGGGGATGGGTGAACGGCATGTTGTGAGGTCGAGAGTATGGCGCAGGCGTACAAGACGGAGACGGGCAGCGGCGGCCAGGAGCCCGACCGCAGAGAGCCCCGGCTTCAGCGCCTGCTCGACACCCTTCGCAACGACCGCCGTATCTGGCGTCGCGGCATCATCCTCGCCGTCTGCGCGGTCCTCCTCGCCCTCCTGATGGTGCTGCACGCGCAGATCCCGAACGCGGTCGGCAACTTCGGCTCTCTCAACGAGACGTTCCTGCCCTGGCTGGGCGTCTTCATCCCGGTGCTGCTCGGCCTCGCGCTGCTGAGGCGGTCCGCGACCGCGCTGATCGCCGTGCTGCTGCCCGCGATCGTCTGGCTCAACCTCTTCGGCGGACTGGTCTTCGACAAGACCGGCAGCGGCGGCGACCTCACCGTCGCCCAGCACAACGTCAACGCGGACAACGCGAACCCGTCCGGCACCGCCCGCGCCGTGGCCGCCTCCGGGGCCGACGTGGTGGCCCTGGAGGAGCTGACGGAGACCGCGGTCCCGGTGTACGAGAAGGCGCTGGCCGCGACGTACAAGTACCACTCCGTGCAGGGCACCGTCGGCCTGTGGAGCAAGTACCCGCTGAGTGACGTCAAGGCCGTCGACATCAAGCTGGGCTGGACGCGCGCCATGCGGGCGACCGTCACCGCGCCGGGCGGGCAGCTCGCGGTGTACGTGGCGCACCTGCCCTCCGTGCGGGTGAAGATCGAGGCCGGGTTCACCGCGCGGCAGCGCGACAAGAGCGCCGACGCGCTGGGTGATGCCATCTCCGCCGAGAAGCTGCCGATGTCCGCCCTGCTCGGCGATCTGAACGGCACGATGAACGACCGTTCGCTCAACGGCGTCACCTCGCAGATGCGCTCCACACAGGGCGCCGCGGGCAGCGGCTTCGGCTTCAGCTGGCCGGCGTCGTTCCCGATGGCGCGGATCGACCAGATCCTGGTGAAGGGCGTCGAGCCGGTCACCTCCTGGACGCTGCCGGAGACGGGCAGCGACCATCTCCCGATCGCCGCCCGCGTGAAGCTTGCGGACACCGGCTCGTAACTCCTTGGAATACTGAGCCTGAGAGGGTTTGTTCCGTACTTGAACATACGATGTACGGAACTCCGCTCTGAAAGGCCCTTCAATGCCCCTGGCCCTGCTCGCCCTCGCCGTGGGCGCCTTCGGCATCGGCACCACCGAGTTCGTGATGATGGGCCTGCTGCCCGACGTCGCGGACGACCTGAACATCTCCATCCCCACTGCCGGGCACCTGGTCTCGGCGTACGCGATCGGCGTCGTCATCGGCGCCCCGCTCCTTGCCGCGGTGACCGCCCGCATGTCCCGCCGCAAGGTGCTGATCGGTCTGATGGTGCTCTTCGTCGCAGGCAACGCGCTCTCCGCGCTCGCCCCCGACCATCATTGGCTGCTCGCGGCCCGCTTCCTGAGCGGCCTGCCGCACGGCGCGTTCTTCGGCGTGGGCGCCGTCGTCGCCACCGGCATGGTCGCGTCCGAGCGCAAGGCCCGCGCGGTCTCGCTGATGTTCCTCGGCCTGACTGTCGCGAACATCGTGGGCGTGCCCGTCGCGACCCTGATGGGCCAGCACCTCGGCTGGCGGTCGACGTTCCTGGGCGTCGGCGCGATCGGCATAGCAGCCATCGTCTCCCTGGCGCTGCTGCTGCCCCACGACCACACGCATGCCCCCGCCGCGGGCCTGCGCGGCGAACTGGCCGCACTCCGCTCCCTGCCCGTCTGGCTGGCCCTCGGTACGACGGTCGCGGGCTTCGGCGCGCTGTTCTCCGCGTACAGCTACATCACGCCGATGTTGACGGACTCCGCCGGGTACGCCGACTCCAGCGTGACGCTGCTGCTCGCGCTGTTCGGCGTAGGCGCGACCGCGGGCAACCTGCTCGGTGGCCGCCTGGCCGACCGCTCGATGCGGGGCACGCTGTTCGGCGGTCTGGTCTCGCTGGCGGCGGTCCTGGCCCTCTTCCCGGTCCTGATGGGCACGGCATGGAGCGCGGCCCTGGCAGTCGTACTCCTCGGCACGGCGGCATTCCTCACCGGCTCCCCCCTCCTGCTGATGGTCATGGAGAAGGCCTCATCGGCCCCATCCCTGGCTTCCTCCGCCAACCAGGCCGCCTTCAACCTCGCCAACGCCGGCGGCGCCTGGATCGGCGGCCTCGCCCTGGCGGCGGGCTTCGGGGCGACCTCCCCGGCGCTCGCGGGCGCGGCGCTGGCGGTGCTGGGCCTGGGGGTCGCGGCGTTCGCGTATGCGGTGGACCGGCGCCGGGCGGTGCCGCCGACGCACGTCAGCCGCCTGGTCGCCGCGCATGTGCCGCAGCGACAGGAAGCGGCTCGCCGCTGACTT
>NZ_BAAGPS010000021.1:52982-78081 GCF_054783935.1 Streptomyces pseudoechinosporeus | reverse complement strand
CGCCCCCACCCTCGTACTGCTACGCCTGCTCCCGCCAGCGGCTCGTTATCGGCAGCCGCCGGTCCTTGCCGAAGCCCTTCGCCGAGATCTTGGTGCCCGGCGGGTACTGGCGGCGCTTGTACTCCGCCGTGTCGACCAGGCGGAGTGTCCTCGTGACCAGGTCGTGGTCGAACCCGGCCGCGACGATCGCGTCGGCGCCCGTGTCGCGGTCGACGTAGAGCTCCAGGATCGCGTCGAGGACCGGATAGTCGGGCAGCGAGTCCGTGTCGACCTGGCCCGGGCGCAGCTCCGCGCTCGGCGGCTTGGTGATGGAGTTCTCCGGGATCGGCGGGGTCTCGCCCCGCTCGGCCGCCGCGCGGTTGCGCCACTGCGCGAGCCGGAAGACCCACGACTTGTACACGTCCTTGATGGGACCGTACGCCCCCACCGAGTCGCCGTAGAGCGTCGAATACCCCACCGCCAGCTCGGACTTGTTGCCCGGCGCCAGCACGATGTGCCCCTCCTGGTTGGAGATCGCCATCAGCATCGTGCCGCGCAGCCGCGACTGGAGGTTCTCCTCGGCGAGACCCGTGAGCCCCAGCGACCCCATGTACGCGTCGAACATCGGCTCGATCGGTACGGTCCGGAAGTTGAGCCCGGTCCGCCGCGCCAGCTCGGCCGCGTCCCCCTTGGAGTGCTCCGAGGAGTACTTGGACGGCATCGAGACCCCGTACACGTTCTCCGCGCCGAGCGCGTCGCAGGCGAGCGCGGCCACGAGCGCGGAGTCGATGCCACCGGAGAGCCCGATCAGCACCGAACGGAAACCGTTCTTCGCGACGTACGACCGAAGGCCCACCACGAGCGCCGAGTACACCTCCTCGTCGTCGTCCAGCCGCTCCGCGTATCCACCGGCGAGCTCCGGCTCGTACGCGGGCAGCGGGTCCCCGGAGATGACGAGGTGCTCGATCCGCATCCCGTCGTCCACGATGCCCGACGGCGGCTCGGCGGCAGCGGCCGGCAGATCGAGGTCGAGTACGACGCAGCCCTCGGCGAACTGCGGGGCCCGCGCGACGACTTCACCGTCCCGGTCGACCACGATCGAGTCCCCGTCGAAGACCAGCTCGTCCTGCCCGCCCATCATGGCGAGGTACGCGGTCGTGCAGCCAGCCTCCTGCGCCCGCTTGCGCACCAGCTCAAGGCGGGTGTCGTCCTTGTCGCGCTCGTACGGGGAGGCGTTGACGGAGAGCAGCAGCCCGGCCCCGGCGGTCCGGGTGGCCGGCACTCGCCCGCCGTCCTGCCAGAGGTCCTCGCAGATGGCGAGGGCGACGTCGATGCCGTGGATCCGCACGATGGGCAGGGTGTCGCCGGGTACGAAGTAGCGGAACTCGTCGAAGACGCCGTAGTTCGGCAGGTGGTGCTTGGCGAAGGTGAGCGCCACCTCGCCTTCGTGCAGCACGGCGGCGGCGTTCTGCGGCGCTCCGGCCGGCTGGCCGAACTTCGGCTGGGCGGCCTCGGACCGGTCGAGGTAGCCGACGACCACCGGCAGCTGCCCGAAGCCCTCGTCGGCGAGGCGCGCGGCGAGGTCCCGCAGAGCCGCGCGGGAGGCCTCGACGAAGGACGACCGCAGGGCCAGGTCCTCGACGGGATACCCGGTCAGCACCATCTCCGGGAACGCCACCAGATGCGCTCCCTGCTCGGCGGAGTGCCGGGTCCAGCGGACGATCGCCTCGGCGTTGCCGGCGAGATCGCCGACGGTCGAGTCGATCTGATTCAGGGCGAGGCGTAGTTGAGGCACGCGCCCAGTGTAATCGTCAAAGCGACGCAATGGGGTGTGGTGAGCCCCACGTCAGCGCTCCGCTGGGTTGCGCCGTTTTAAGCCGCGGGTTCGTTGTGGCTGGTCGCGCCCACGCGGCGGAGCCGCAAATTGACACAGCCCCGCGCCCCTAAGAGGCCTGCGGCCTCCTTAGGGGCGCGGTACCGCACCGGACCTTGCCTACTCGGGAGGCTTCGCCCCCCGCTTCCTCAGCAGGTCCGTCATCAGTTTCATCTCCGACTCCTGGGCCTCGACCATGCCCCGCGCGAGATCGCGCTCCACGTCGACCTCGCACCGTTCCACGCAACCCTCGGCCATGTGCACCCCGCCCACGTGATGGGCGTACATCAGCTGGAGATAGCGGATCTCGGCGTCCTTGCCGCTCGCCTTCTGAAGCGACTCCATCTCGGTATCGGTCGCCATCCCCGGCATCAGCGCGCCGTCCTCGCCGGACGGCATGTCGCCCATGCCCATCCACGTCATCGGCGGGTCCGCGGACACCTTCGGCAGCTGCCACAGGTCCAGCCAGCCGATCATCATGCCGCGCTGGTTGGCCTGCGTCTGCGCGATGTCGTACGCGAGACGGCGTACCTCTTCGTCCTGGGTGCGGTCCCGCACGATGTACGACATCTCGACGGCCTGCTGATGGTGGACCGCCATGTCGCGCGCGAAACCCGCGTCCGCGGAATCGGCCGCCGGGACCGGCACGCCCGAGTCGCCGTCGGCGATCGCGTACGTGATCCCGCCGGCCGCCACGAGGACGGCCGCGGCGGCCCCGGCGATCCAGCCGACGTGCTTCATCGTTGCCACGGCTTCCTGCTCGCTGTCGTACGTGCGTACTTGCTGCTACTTGTCGAGACCGCCGGTGCAGGCGGCGCCCTTCTCCGGCGTCTGCTCGCCCTGTACGTACGTCTCGAAGAACTTGTTCACGTTCGGGTCGCTCGCGCTCGTCACCGTGCGCTGCTTGCCCCAGGCGGAGAGCATGATCGGGTCCTTCTGGTCCTCGACCGGGCTCATCAGCGAGTACGGGGTCTTCTCGACCTTGTCCGCGAGCGCCTTCACGTCCGCGTCCGAGGCCTTGCTGTTGTACGTCACCCAGACCGCGCCGTGCTCCAGGGAGTGCACGGCGTTCGTCTTGTTGATCTCGTCGGTGTAGACGTCGCCGTCGCAGTTCATCCACACCTGGTTGTGGTCGCCGCCCACCGGGGGGGTCATCGCGTACTTGACGTCGCCGTTGACGTGAGTCTGGGACAGCTTCGTGTTCCAGGTCCTGACGCCGTCCTCGCCCGTGACGAACTTCCCCTTCTGGCTGGCCGACGTGCTGCTGCTGTCGTCCTCGGACTGCGTGCTGATGAGGTACGTACCGCCGGCCACGAGGCCGCCGACTATGACCACGCTCGCGGTGATCGTGAGTATCCGGTTGCGGCGCTCGCGGGCCTGCTCGGCGCGGCGCATCTCCTCTATGCGCGCCTTGCGCGACGCGGACGCTTTGTTCTTCGCGGAACCCATGATGAGTCCTTAGGGGCCTTGGGGGACAGACGGTCGGGTGAGGTTGATCGTAGTCCGGCCGGTAGCGGCGTACGTAGGGCCCCTGGTCGTTGGCCATACATTTCTCGCCCCGCCATTACAAGGGCTGGGGTGAACAGGCACTATGGCAGCAGAGCAGGACATCTGCCGTACGTGAGGCGTTCAGACCGAGGTCGGCCGCCCGATCAAGGTCCGCAACGCGCATGAAATGGTGTTGTGGTGGGATGCTCAGGTGCCCGACCGCCTCCCGTGGCGCGGGAGCAGGCGGCCTGACCAGCAAGGATGGGTGGAAGCGGAAGATGGACAAGCAGCAGGAGTTCGTACTCCGGACGCTGGAGGAGCGCGACATCCGGTTCGTACGGCTGTGGTTCACGGACGTGCTGGGCTTCCTCAAGTCCGTGGCTGTGGCCCCGGCCGAGCTGGAGCAGGCCTTCGACGAGGGCATCGGCTTCGACGGCTCCGCGATCGAGGGCTTCGCCCGGGTCTACGAGTCCGACATGATCGCCAAGCCGGACCCGTCGACCTTCCAGGTCCTGCCGTGGCGCGCGGAGGCCCCCGGCACGGCCCGTATGTTCTGCGACATCCTTATGCCGGACGGCTCCCCGTCCTTCGCGGACCCGCGTTACGTGCTGAAGCGCGCCCTCGCCAAGACCTCTGACCTGGGCTTCACCTTCTACACCCACCCGGAGATAGAGTTCTTCCTGCTGAAGGACCGCCCGCTGGACGGCTCGCGCCCGACGCCCGCCGACAACTCCGGCTACTTCGACCACACGCCGCAGAACGTGGGCATGGACTTCCGCCGCCAGGCGATCACGATGCTGGAGTCGATGGGCATCTCGGTCGAGTTCTCGCACCACGAGGGCGCGCCGGGCCAGCAGGAGATCGACCTCAGGTACGCGGACGCGCTGTCCACGGCCGACAACATCATGACGTTCCGGCTGGTCATGAAGCAGGTGGCGCTGGAGCAGGGCGTTCAGGCGACCTTCATGCCGAAGCCGTTCTCCGAGCACCCGGGCTCGGGCATGCACACCCACCTCTCGCTCTTCGAGGGCGACCGGAACGCGTTCTACGAGTCGGGCTCGGAGTACCAGCTCTCCAAGGTGGGCCGCTCCTTCATCGCGGGCCTGCTGAAGCACGCCGCCGAGATCGCGGCGGTCACCAACCAGTGGGTCAACTCCTACAAGCGCATCTGGGGCGGCGCCGCGCGCACCGCGGGCGCCGGCGGCGAGGCCCCCTCGTACATCTGCTGGGGCCACAACAACCGCTCGGCGCTGGTCCGCGTCCCGATGTACAAGCCCGGCAAGACCGGTTCCGCGCGGGTCGAGGTCCGTTCCCTGGACTCGGGCGCGAACCCGTACCTGGCGTACGCGGCCCTGCTGGCCGCCGGTCTCAAGGGCATAGAGGAGGGCTACGAGCTCCCGCCGGGCGCCGAGGACGACGTCTGGGCCCTCACGGACGCCGAACGCCGCGCCATGGGCATCGAACCCCTCCCGCAGAACCTCGGCGAGGCCCTCTCCCTGATGGAACGCAGCGACCTGGTCGCCGAGACCCTGGGCGAGCACGTCTTCGACTTCTTCTTGCGCAACAAGCGCCAGGAGTGGGAGGAGTACCGCTCCGAGGTGACGGCCTTCGAGCTGCGGAAGAACCTGCCGGTGCTTTAAGCGCAGGTCAGTCGGGGTGTCTCGCTAGAACCCCACGCAGGGGCGACGGTTCGCGAACCGTCGCCCCTCCGGCGTCTCGCCCGGCCTCTGCTCCGATGTCAATGGAGGTCGTCTGGGCGGTATCGGGCTTTGATGTGGACGCGTTCGCCCTGGGGGCCGAGGATGCTGAGGAATTCCACTGGGCGCTCGTCGGCGTTGCCGAACCAGTGCGGGAGGTGGGTGTCGAATTCGGCGACTTCGCCCTCGGTGAGGATGAAGTCCTTGTCGCCGAGTACGACGCGTAGGCGGCCGCGCAGGACGTACAGCCAGTGGTAGCCCTCGTGCGAGCGGGGATCGGGTTCGCGACCGTCGGTCAGTCCGGCGGGCAGGATGTGCTTGAACGCCTGCAGTCCGCCGGGTTTGCGCGTCAGCGGGACGACGGTCATGCCGTTCCGGGTGAACGGCTGCGGATACACCCGGGGGTCGAGGTCGGCCGGGGCGCCGATCAGCTCCTCGATCGGCATCTGGTAGGCCCGGGCCAGGGGTAGCAGGAGTTCCAGGCCCGGTTTGCGGTGCCCGGACTCCAGTCGGGACAGGGTGCTGATCGGAATGCCGGTGGTCTCCGACAGGGCGGTCAGGGTGGCGCCGCGGCGACGGCGCAACTCGCGCAGCCGGGGCCCGACTGCAGCCAGCACGGCGTCGAAGTCATCGCTCATACGTTCACCGTGCCCGCGCTTTGCATTTTCTGCAAAGAACTTTGCCCGATTGCCGATGTGGGCGCACCTTGGCGTCGGAGGTGGTCACGATGACCCGAAATCCCCAGCTCAACAGCAGCGACGATCAGTACGACGCAGTCCAACGCTGGGACGAGATGTATCGCAGCCGCGACCAGATATTCAGCGGCAACCCCAACGGAGTGCTCGTCACCGAGACCATCGACCTGCCACCGGGCCAGGCGCTCGACGTCGGATGCGGTGAAGGCGCCGACGCACTCTGGCTGGCCCGGCGCGGCTGGCAGGTCACCGCGGTCGACATCTCCGGGATCGCCCTGCAACGTGCCGCCGCCGCCGCTGCCGCCGACATCAAGGGCCGTGTGTCGTGGGCACGGGCCGACCTCACCACCACGCCGCCCCCGGCAGGCCCCTTCGACCTGGTGTCCATCCAGTACTTCCCGCTCCTGCGCCAGCCGGACCACGCGGCGCTGCGCGGCCTGCTGGACGCTGTCGCCCCCGGCGGCACGCTGCTCTTCGCCACCCACGCCCTCTCGGATCTGGCCCCGCGTCATGAGGAGGACTTCGACCCCGCCGACTACTACCAGCCCGACGACATCGCCCAACTCCTCGACCCCACCTGGAACGTCCTGACCAACGAGACCCGCCCCCGTGCCGCCCCGGCCCCCGCCGGCACACACCACACCCACGACACCGTCCTGCGAGCACTACGCCTGCCGTGAGCCGGCGCCCATCGACCAAGGCGCGGCCATGAGCTCGGTCAACCTCTTCCGCACCCGAGGCGGCTCCCTCGGCGTCGCGGTCTTCTCAGGCTCATGGCTCTATGGTGCACCTGTCATACATTCGGGATGTTTCCGCGCATGTGTGACAGCCGTAGCGTCGGCAGGCGCGCTCTCAGAGCTCCTGAAAAGGATCTCTGAGAGCGCGCCTGCCCTTCCCCGTACCTGCTCAGCCCTCCCGCTGCCGCCTCTGCTCGGCCAGCAGCTCGTGCAAGGGCTCCGTGGCCCGGCGGCGGTACTCCTGGATGGACCAGCCGTTGCCGTCCGGGTCCTTGAAGCTCATGAAGGTGGCTCCGTCCTCCGGGGTGTACTGAACAGGCTCGGAGACCTCCAGGCCGCGTTCGGTCAGCTCGGCGTGGGCCGCCTTGATGTCCGTGACGCACAGCTGAAGGCCCTGGTACGAGCCGGGGGCCGGCGTCGGGCCGTCCATCGTCTCCCAGAGGGTGTCACCGAGGGCGATCGAGCAGCCGGAGCCCGGAGGCGTCAGCTGGACGATGCGCATGCCGGGCATGACCTCCTGGTCGATGTCGACATGGAAGCCGACCTTGTCCCGGTAGAAGTCCCGGGCCCGGTCGATGTCGCTGACCGGCAGTGGGATCACTTCGAGCGTGTACTCCATCACTGGTGTCCTCCAGTTCGCCCCGACGAAAGAGTCACTCGAACCGCCAGCGGGTCTGACTGAACGGCTCTCCCTTACCGAAGCCGAAAACGGTCCGGGGCGCCACCGAAAAGACGAGAGCGTCGCCCGGGCCGTGGTGGAAGCGGCCGTCCCGCACCTCGAAGTGCCAGAAGCTGCCGTACTTGCGCTCCCAGGCCTCGGCCAGTTCGCGCAGCCGGCCGTCATCGGCGACCCGGACCGCCTCGCCCTCCACCACCAGGTCGTAGCCCTTGTTCCAGGTGTTGGTTCCGGTGGTCAGCACGACGTTCGGGTTCCGCTCCAGGTTCCTCGCCTTGCGCTCCTCGGGCCCGGTGCAGAAGTGCAGCGCGCCGTCCGCCCACACCGCGGGCAACGGTGTGACATGGGGCCGCCCGTCGGGCCGTACCGTCGAGATCCAGAACAGCTCGGCTTCGGCCAGCAGCTTCTCGGCCTCGGCCCACGGGGTAGCGGTGGCCGTCTCGTCGCTGTAGTGCGCATCCAGCCGGGTCTGCGGTTGCTTGTCGGTCATCGGACGTCCTCCAGACGTGTCGCTCACAAGGCAGACCGCGCAGACCGTCGGAACTCATCGGCGCCATTGCCAGGGACTCCGGATACGCTCGACCGCGTACGACCTTGATCGGACGGGAGGCCGGGGATGGCGACGCCGGGGCGCAGGAGCAGTACCTTCTCGCGGCTGCTGCGGCACGGTTTCACCGATCCGTCGGCTGCCGAGCGGCTCCTGGAGAGCGGTGAGCTGGCGCCGATAAGGGACGACCCGGTCCTGCTCGACGCACTCGGGGCGACCGCCGATCCGGACCTGGCGCTGCTCGGGCTCGTACGGCTCGTCGAGGCGCAGAAGGATCACGCGGGCCGGAGCGAGCTGCTGGACACGCTGATCGCGGCGAAGCCGCTGCGCGACCGGCTCCTCGGAGTGCTCGGCGCCTCCGCCGCGCTCGGCGACCATCTCGCCCGGCACCCGCTCGACTGGCAGGCGCTCGTGATGTACGAGCCGCAGGACCTGCACCCCGGGATCGCGGAGTTCGAGCGCGGCCTCGCCGAAGCCGCCGACCCGGTGTCCCTGCGCGTCGCCTACCGCCGCTGCCTGCTGTCCATCGCCGCACGCGACGTATGCGGAACCACCGACCTTGCCGAGACCGCCGCCGAGCTCGCGGACCTGGCGACCGCCACCCTGCGCGCCGCGCTCGCCATCGCACGGGCCGCCGCCCCCGAAGACGCCGCCCTGTGCCGCCTCGCGGTCATCGCGATGGGCAAGTGCGGGGGACGGGAGCTGAACTACGTCTCCGACGTCGACGTCATCTTCGTGGCGGAGGCCGTGAACGGAGCCGACGAGGGCAAGGCCCTGCGGGCTGCGACCCGGCTCGCCTCCCACCTGATGCGGATCTGCTCCGAGACCACCGTCGAGGGCTCCATCTGGCCCGTCGACGCCAATCTGCGGCCGGAGGGCCGAAACGGCCCGCTGGTCCGTACGCTCTCCAGCCATCTCGCCTACTACCAGCGCTGGGCCAAGACCTGGGAGTTCCAGGCCCTGCTCAAGGCCCGGCCGGTCGCGGGGGACATCGGACTCGGCGAGGAGTACGTCGCCACGCTCGCCCCCCTCGTCTGGCAGGCCGCCGAGCGCGAGAACTTCGTCCCCGACGTGCAGAAGATGCGTCGCCGTGTCGTCGAGAACATCCCCGTGGCCGAGATCGAGCGTGAGCTGAAGCTCGGTCCCGGCGGACTGCGGGATGTCGAATTCGCCGTACAGCTCCTGCAGTTGGTGCACGGCCGGGCCGATACGTCGCTACGGAGCCGGACCACACTGGAAGCCCTGAAGGCACTGGCCGCGGGCGGCTATGTGGGGCGCTCCGACGCCGTGCAGCTGGACGAGGCGTACAAGTTCCTGCGCTCGATGGAGCACCGCATCCAGCTCTACCGGCTGCGGCGTACGCATCTCGTGCCCGAGAACGAAGCCGATCTGCGCCGTATCGGCCGCTCACTCGGCCTGCGCACCGACCCCGTCGCCGAGCTGAACCGTGAGTGGCGGCGGCACACCTCCGTCGTACGACGCCTGCACGAGAAGCTCTTCTACCGTCCGCTGCTCGACGCCGTGGCCCAACTCGCGCCCGGCGAGGCCCGGTTGAGCGCGGACGCGGCCCGGGAGCGGCTGGTCGCCCTCGGCTACAAGGACCCGGCGTCCGCGCTGCGCCACCTGGAGGCGCTGGCGTCCGGGGTCAGCCGCAAGGCCGCGATCCAGCGGACGTTGCTGCCCGTGCTCCTTGGCTGGTTCGCGGACTCCGCCGACCCCGACGCGGGACTGCTCAACTTCCGCAAGGTGTCCGACGCCCTGGGCAAAACCCCCTGGTACCTACGGCTGCTCCGGGACGAGGGAGCCGCCGCCGAGAACCTCGCCCGGGTCCTGTCCGCCGGCCGGCTCGCCCCCGACCTGCTGATGCGGGCCCCGGAGGCGGTGGCGCTGCTCGGCGACGGCAATGGCGACGGGGGCGGCCTCGGCCCCCGCGACCGTGCGCATCTGGAGCAGGAGATCCTCGCCGCCGTGGGGCGCGCCGACGGGGGAGAGGCCGCGGTCACCGCCGCGCGTGGGGTGCGTCGGCGCGAGCTGTTCCGTACGGCCGCCGCCGACATCGTCCGCTCGTACGGCACGGAGGAGTCGCCCGCCGACCAGGTCGACCAGGGCGCGCTCGTCGACCTGGTGGGCGGCGCGGTGTCCGACCTGACGGCCGCGACGATCGCCGGGACGCTGCGTGCCGTCGTACGGCAGGGCTGGGGAGACACGTTGCCGACCCGGTTCGCGGTGATAGGGATGGGGCGGTTCGGCGGGCACGAGCTGGGTTACGGCTCTGACGCGGACGTGTTGTTCGTGCACGAACCGCGCGAGGGCGTGGCCGAACAGGAGGCTTCGCGTGCCGCCCATGCCGTGGTGTCGGAGATGCGGCGGCTGCTGCAGATCCCGAGTTCCGACCCGCCGCTGCTGATCGACGCCGATCTGCGGCCGGAGGGGAAGTCGGGGCCGCTGGTGCGGACCCTGAACTCGTACGAGGCGTACTACCGGCGGTGGTCCCTGGTGTGGGAGTCCCAGGCCCTGCTGCGGGCCGAACCCGTCGCCGGGGACACGGACTTGGGGCGGCGGTTCATCGAACTGATCGACCCCCTGCGGTATCCCGCCGAGGGGCTCGGCGACGATGCCGTACGCGAGATACGGCGGCTGAAGGCCCGGATGGAGTCCGAGCGCCTGCCCCGCGCCGCCGATCCCACCCTCCACACCAAGCTGGGGCGCGGCGGCCTGTCCGACGTGGAGTGGACGGTGCAGCTCCTCCAGCTCCAGCACGGCTGGGCGGAGCCGGGGCTGCGCACGACCCGTACCCGCGAGGCCCTGGCCGCCGCCTGCGCCGCCGGACTGATCTCCGCCGAGGACGCTTCGATACTGGACGAGGCGTGGGTGCTGGCCACTCGGGTGCGGAACGCGGTGATGCTGGTGCGGGGGAGGGCCGGGGACACGTTCCCGTCGGACGGGCGTGAGCTGGCGGCGGTGGGGCGGTATCTGGGGTTCGGTCCGGGGCATGTGGGCGACATGCTGGACGCGTATCGGCGTACGACGCGGCGGGCTCGGGGTGTGGTGGAGGAGCTGTTCTACGGGGGGTAGGGGTAGGGCCTCGGGGCTCCGCCCCGGACCCCCGGTCCTCAAGCGCCGGACGGGCTGATTTTGCGCGGACTGGGCTGGACTGTGCAGCCGAGTCCGGCATCACTCAGCCCGTCCGGCGTTTGAGGACGAGGCCGTTCAGGCCGATGCGGCGGTCTGGGGGCGCAGCCCCCAGCGGGGTGTCCAGGGGCGGAGCCCCTTGGTATGGGACGGGTAAGGGCGGCGGGGGCGAAAACCTCCGGCTCCGCCCCCTCACGCTCTGGTCGGCAGGAGCCGGCGCTCCTGCCTGTGGGGCGGCGTCGGTACCAGTCGCGGCAACCCGTACGGCAGCACCCCGTACCAGACCCACGCCACCGCGAAGCCGAACGCCAGGCACAGCAGGCCGCCCACCGCGTCCAGCCAGAAGTGGTTGGCCGTGGCGACGATGACCACCAGCGTGGCCGTGGGGTACAGGAGGCCGAGGACCCGGACCCAGGGGACGGAGGCGAGTGCGAAGATTGTCAGGCCGCACCAGACGGACCAGCCGATGTGCATGGAGGGCATCGCGGCGTACTGGTTCGACATGTTCTTCAGGTCGCCGGAGGCCATGGAGCCCCAGGTCTGGTGGACGACGACCGTGTCGATGAAGTCGTTGCCGTTCATCAGGCGGGGCGGCGCGAGCGGATACAGGTAGTAGCCGACGAGGGCGACACCCGTGGTCGCGAACAGCACCATGCGGGTCGCCGCGTAACGGCCGGGGTGGCTACGGAAAAGCCACACCAGGACACCGAGCGTGATGACGAAGTGCAGTGTCGCGTAGTAGTAGTTCATGCCGACGATGAGCCAAGTCACCGAGTTCACGGCGTGGTTGACACTCTCCTCGACGGCGATCCCGAGGTGGTGCTCCACCTTCCAGATCCAGTCGGCGTTGCGCAGCGCCTCGGCCTTCTGCTCCGGAACGGCATTGCGGATGAGCGAGTACGTCCAGTAACTCACCGCGATCAGCAGGATTTCGAACCAGAGCCGGGGGCGACGGGGCGTACGCAACCGGCGCAGGAAGTCCCGCCCCGCGCGGCCCTCGACCTCGTCCGCGACGGGCGTCGGACCGGCCTGCTGACGGCCTTCCAGAGTCGTCACCGTCGTCTCACCCATAGGTGAAGAGTCTGCCAGAGAATCCGTCTCCCACCGATCATCCGTCGGTCGGGTCCTGGCCGCACGTCCTACGCCTGAGGGACCTATGTGCGCGGCGTTTTCTCCTGCCTAGGGACGATTCCGTTCCCCAGGGGCCGAAGCGGTCGAACCCCGTACCACCAACTCCGGCATGAACACGAACTCACTGTGGGGAGCCGGTGTTCCGCCGATCTCCTCCAGCAACGTCCGCACGGCCGCCTGCCCCATGGCCGGCACCGGCTTGCGGATCGTCGTGAGCGGCGGGTCGGTGAACGCTATGAGCGGGGAGTCGTCGAAGCCGACCACCGAGACGTCCCGCGGAACCTCCAGGCCACGCTGCCGCGCCGCACGTATCGCACCGAGCGCCATCATGTCGCTGGCGCAGACGACGGCTGTGCACGCGCGGTCGATCAGAGCGGTGGCCGCGGCCTGGCCGCCCTCCAGGGTGTACAGCGAGTGCCGCACCAGCCGCTGCTCGATGTCGTCCGCACTCAGGCCCAGCAGGTCCTGCATCGTGCGCACGAAGCCCTCGATCTTCCGCTGTACGGGCACGAACCGCTTCGGGCCCAGGGCGAGCCCGATGTTCGTATGACCCAGCGAGACGAGGTGGGTGACGGCGAGGGTCATCGCCGCGCGGTCGTCCGGCGAGATGAACGGGGCCTGGACCTTCGGCGAGAAACCGTCGACGAGGACGAAGGGGACGCCCTGGCCGCGCAGCTTCTCGTAGCGCTGCATGTCCGCGGAGGTGTCGGCGTGCAGGCCCGAGACGAAGATGATCCCGGCGACGCCCCGGTCGGCGAGCATCTCCGTCAGCTCGTCCTCGGTGGAGCCGCCCGGGGTCTGGGTCGCGAGGATCGGGGTGTAGCCCTGCCGGGTCAGGGCCTGGCCGATGACCTGGGCGAGCGCCGGGAATATCGGGTTCTCCAGCTCCGGCGTGATCAGGCCGACCAGTCCCTCGCTGCGCTGCCGCAGGCGTACCGGGCGTTCGTAGCCGAGGACGTCCAGTGCGGCCAGTACGGACTGGCGGGTGGTGGCGGCGACGCCCGGCTTCCCGTTCAGGACGCGGCTGACGGTCGCTTCGCTCACCCCCGCCTGGGCTGCGATGTCGGCAAGCCGTGTGGTCACAGGGGTGGACTGTACCGGCCGGGTGTCGCCCTGCCCACCGATCCGGCGTCGTGGGCGGCCTGCTGACCGGCCCGGTCCGGGCTGCTGGGTCATCGCGCTCCCTCATGGAAGTGGTGGCAAGAGCTTGCAGAGTCTTGCATAAGCAGTCCTGGCTGCTCTACGCCCGTAAGTAAGCGTCTCACGACGGTCGCTCCAGGGTCACGCCCGAATAACTTCGGAGATCCCTTGCGGTTTTTTGCTGCAAGCTCTTTCGTAACTCTTGCAGCGCTGTTACGTTCAGCGTCGCCCGGCGGCAGCGACGCAGTCCGCGAGTCGGCGGCGAGCGGCGGACGGGGCCGCTCTCAACACCACACGGGCTTTCACCCTCAAGGAGAACTCATGCGGCGTGGCATAGCGGCCACCGCGCTGGTGGCGTCCCTCGCCCTCACGGCGACGGCCTGCGGCGGCAGTGACAGCGGCAGCGACGAGTCGGACGGCCCCCTCACCATCACCTGGTGGGACACCTCCAACGCCACCAATGAGGCACCCACGTACCAGGCCCTGGTCAAGGAGTTCGAGAAGGCCAACCCTGACATCAAGGTCGACTACGTCAACGTGCCCTTCGACCAGGCGCAGAACAAGTTCGACACCGCCGCCGGATCCAAGGGCGCCCCGGACGTCCTGCGTTCCGAGGTCGGCTGGACCCCCGCCTTCGCCAAGAAGGGCTTCTTCCTGCCGCTGGACGGCACCGAGGCCCTCGCGGACCAGGCCACGTTCCGGTCCAGCCTGATCGAGCAGGCCAAGTACGACGGCAAGACGTACGGCGTACCCCTGGTCACCGACACGCTCGCGCTGGTCTACAACAAGGACCTCTTCAAGCAGGCCGGCCTCAGCGAGCCGCCCGCCACCTGGGGCGACCTGAAGACGGCCGCCGCCACCATCAAGGACAGGACCGGCGCCGATGGCTACTGGGGCTCCACCCAGGCCTACTACGCGCAGTCCTTCCTCTACGGCGAGGGCGCCGACACCGTCGACGCCGACGCCAAGAAGATCACCGTCAAGTCGCCCGCCGCGGTCAAGGGCTACGAGACCTGGGAGAGCCTCTTCGACGGCAAGGGCCTGCACAAGGCCGACACCACCGCCGACGCGTACGCCCATATCCAGGAGGCGTTCGTCAGCGGCAAGGTCGCCTCGATCATCCAGGGCCCCTGGGAGATCACGAACTTCTACAAGGGCTCGGCCTTCAAGGACAAGGACAACCTCGGCATCGCCACCGTCCCGGCCGGCTCCACCGGCAAGGCGGGCGCCCCGACCGGCGGCCACAACCTCTCCGTGTACGCCGGCTCGGACCAGGCGCACCAGGAGGCCTCGCTGAAGTTCCTGAAGTTCATGACCTCCGCGAAGTCCCAGGAGACGATCGCCCTCAAGAACTCCACGCTGCCGACCCGCGACGACGCCTACACCGCCGAGGTCAAGGCCGACCCGGGCATCGCCGGCTACCAGGCCGTGCTCCCTGCCGCCCAGCCGCGCCCGGCACTGCCCGAGTACAGCTCGCTGTGGACCCCGCTCGACACCGAGCTCAACGAGGTCGCCGGCGGCAAGAAGTCCCTCGACGACGGCCTGAGCAGCGCTCAGACCGCGATCGAGAAGCTGGTCCCGGACTTCGGCAAGTGACTCCGAGTGGCCGTCGGGTCCCCCTGATCTCGGGGGAGGGACCCGACGGCCACCGGCCTGCGTGCCCTGCCCCTGATCTCCCGAAGGTGTCGAAACCATGACAGTCGCCATCGACCGTGCGACCGGCAAGCGCCGCGGTGAGCGAGCGCCGCGCCCCGGGCCACTGAGGCGCCTCAGGCACAGCTACCAGAAGTACTGGTACGCGTACGCCATGATCACGCCCGTGGTCATCGTGCTCGGTGTCCTCGTGCTCTATCCCCTGGCGTACGGCCTCTACCTGTCGCTCACCGACGCCACCAGCGAAACCACGGCCCGCACGATCGGCGTCAACGAGATCGAGGCCACCTACAAGTTCATCGGCCTCGACAACTACGCCGACCTGCTGTGGGGCGAGACCGCGTACGACCGCTTCTGGTCGCATTTCATCTGGACGATCGTCTGGACGTTCGCCTGCGTCGCCCTGCACTACTCCATCGGCCTCGGCCTCGCGCTGCTGCTCAACCAGAAGATGCGCGGACGGACCCTCTACCGGCTCATCCTGGTCCTGCCGTGGGCCGTGCCCACCTTCGTCACCGTCTTCGGCTGGCGCTTCATGCTCGCCGACTCCGGCGTCATCAACTCGGCCCTCGACGCGCTCCACCTGCCGGCGCCCCAGTGGCTGGAGGACAGCTTCTGGCAGCGGTTCGCCGCGATCATGGTGAACACCTGGTGCGGTGTGCCGTTCATGATGGTCTCGCTGCTCGGCGGACTGCAGTCCATCGACGCCACCCTCTACGAGGCCGCCGAGATGGACGGCGCGAGCGCCTGGCAGCGGTTTCGGTACGTCACCCTGCCAGGCCTGCGGTCCGTCAGCTCCACCGTCGTACTCCTCGGCGTCATCTGGACCTTCAACCAGTTCGCCATCATCTTCCTGCTGTTCGGCAACACCGCCCCGGACGTCGACATCCTCGTGACCTGGGCGTACTACCTGGGCTTCGGCCAGCAGCCGCGCGACTACGCGCAGTCGGCGGCGTACGGCATCCTGCTCCTCTCCATCCTGGTCGTCTTCACCTCCGTCTACCGCCGCTGGCTGAACCGCAACGATCCGCAGCTCGCGATCTGAGGCAGGAGTCCCCATGAGCACCACGACCCTTCCGACCACCTCCGCGGCGGATCAGGCCCCGGACGCGGTTCGGCCGCGCAAGGCCCGCCGTCGCGGTGAACGCGGCCTCGGCGCCTCCCTCGTCACGCACGGCATCCTGATCGTCGCGAGCCTGATCGCGCTCTTCCCGATCGCCTGGCTGGTCTTCCTGTCCCTCGGCCCGGACAAGGACGACTACCTTCACCCCGGGCGCATCTTCGGGAAGATGACGTTCGACAACTACGTCTTCGTGCTCCAGGAGACGAAGTTCTTCGACTGGCTGACGAGCACGCTCGTCGTCTCGCTCGGTACGACGCTCATCGGCGTGCTGGTCGCGGCGACGACCGGTTACGCGGTCTCGCGGATGCGCTTCCCGGGCTACAGGAAGTTCATGTGGGTGCTGCTGGTGACCCAGATGTTCCCGATCGCCGTACTGATCGTGCCCATGTACCAGATTCTGTCGGAACTCCAGCTGATCGACAGCTACCTTGGCCTGGTCCTCGTCTACTGCTCGACGGCCGTGCCGTACTGCGCCTGGCTGCTCAAGGGCTACTTCGACACGATCCCGTTCGAGATCGACGAGGCGGGGCGCGTCGACGGGCTGAACCCCTTCGGCACGTTCGCGCGGCTGATCCTGCCGCTGGCCAAACCGGGCCTGGCGGTCGCCGCGTTCTACAGCTTCATCACCGCGTTCGGCGAGGTCGCCTTCGCCTCGACGTTCATGCTGTCCGACACGAAGTACACCTTCGCCGTCGGCCTGCAGAGCTTCATCAGCGAGCACGACGCACAGCGCCACTACATGGCCGCCACCGCGGTGTTGGTCGCGATCCCCGTCTCCGCGTTCTTCTACCTTGTCCAGAAGAACCTGGTGACCGGCCTCACCGCGGGCGGCACAAAGGGCTGACCGTCCCTGCCGTACGGCTCCCGCGCGCACGCCGCACGGGTGGGCGGTTGCGGTGCCTGTCCGACCCCGCCGACACCGCGGCCGCCTCACATCCGTGACCCGGAAAACTCCGAGACTTCTGTAAACCGCCGAAAACCTGCAAGCGCCACAATTCTCTAGAACCGTGAATCCATGGACCCGTCAATCCGTAGCCCCATCGACAGACCTTCGTGAACCGAACTCTGTGAACCGACCCCAGTTACGCATCAAGGACGCCATGAGCCAGCACTCCACCGACCCGGCCCCGGCCCCCGCTTCGACGTCGGCTCTCGCCACCGTCGCCAGACACCGCGACTGGTGGCGGGACGCGGTGATCTACCAGGTCTATCCGCGCAGCTTCGCCGACAGCGACGGCGACGGCATGGGCGACCTGGAGGGCGTACGTTCCCGACTCCCGTATCTGCGAGACCTCGGCGTGGACGCCGTGTGGCTCAGCCCCTTCTACGCTTCGCCGCAGGCCGATGCCGGCTACGACGTCGCGGACTACCGGGCCGTCGACCCCATGTTCGGCAATCTGCTCGACGCCGACGCGCTGATCCGCGACGCCCATGGGCTGGGCCTGAGGATCATCGTCGACCTGGTGCCCAACCACTCCTCCGACCAGCACGAGTGGTTCAAGCGGGCGCTCGCCGAGGGCCCGGGATCCCCACTGCGGGACCGCTACCACTTCCGCCCCGGCAAGGGCGCGAGCGGTGAACTCCCGCCCAACGACTGGGAGTCCATCTTCGGCGGGCCCGCCTGGACGCGGGTCACCGAGCCGGACGGCACGCCCGGTGAGTGGTACCTGCACCTCTTCGCGCCCGAGCAGCCCGACTTCAACTGGGACCACCCGGCCGTCGGCGACGAGTTCCGCTCGATCCTGCGGTTCTGGCTCGACATGGGCGTCGACGGCTTCCGCATCGACGTCGCCCATGGACTGGTGAAGGCCGAGGGACTGCCGGACCTGGGCACGCACGAGCAGGTGAAGCTGCTGGGCAACGATGTCATGCCGTTCTTCGACCAGGACGGCGTGCACGCCATCTACCGGCAGTGGCGCACGGTGCTCGACGAGTACGCGGGTGCCCGCATCTTCGTCGCCGAGGCGTGGACGCCGACCATCGAGCGCACCGCCAACTACGTACGCTCCGACGAGCTGCACCAGGCCTTCAACTTCCAGTATCTGAGCACCCATTGGGACGCGGTCGAGCTGCGCGCCTGCATCGACCGCACCCTCGACGCGATGCGCCCGGTCGGCGCCCCCGCCACCTGGGTGCTGTCCAACCACGACGTGACCCGGCACGCGACCCGGTTCGCCAACCCGGCCGGGCTCGGCACCCAGATCCGTACCGCCGGAGACCGCGAACTCGGCCTGCGCCGGGCGCGGGCGGCGACCCTGCTGATGCTGGCGCTGCCCGGATCGGCGTACATCTACCAGGGGGAGGAGCTGGGCCTGCCGGACGTCGTCGACCTGTCGGACGAGGTGCGCCAGGATCCCGCGTACTTCCGGGGCGCGGGCCAGGACGGCTTCCGCGACGGCTGCCGGGTGCCGATCCCGTGGACGCGTACGGGATCGTCGTACGGCTTCGGCGCGGGCGGCAGTTGGCTGCCGCAGCCCGCCGAGTGGGCCGAGCTGAGCATCGAGGCGCAGACCGGGGCCGAGGGCTCCACCCTGGAGCTGTACCGCTCAGCGCTCGCCGTACGGCGCGAGCAGCCCGACCTCGGCGCCGGCGACCGCGTCGAGTGGCTGCAGGCGCCCGAGGGCGTCCTCGCCTTCCGCCGAGGGGAGTTCGCCTGCACGGCGAACACCGGAAGCGACGCGGTGACCGTCCCGGCGTACGGCCGAGTCCTGCTCACCAGCGGCGAGGTGACGGTCACGGACGAGGGGGAGGCGAAGGTGCCGGGGGACACGACGGTTTGGTGGACGACGGGCTGACGGTCCGTCCGCTCGCCAAGGGTTGGCTGTTCTGGCAGCTGCCTGCAGTCGACTTTCAGGGCCCGCCGCCCTGTTCGGGGCGGCGGGCCCTGCTGACGTCGGGGTTGCGGGCTACTGCTTGAGACCGGTGCGCAGGGCCTCGATGAACCAGGCGAACACCGGCGTCAGGCTCGGCGGGACGGGCCATCCGTTGATGACGGACAGGAGGTGTACGTAGCGTTCCGCGCGAGGGTCGTTGGCGATCTCCAGGCGTGTCAGCAGCCAGCGGCGTAGGTCTGTGTCGTCGGCGCGGCCGAAGACCTGGGCGTAGCGGGCGGTGAGGGCGTCGATGACGGGGGCGGCCTCGGGGGAGTCAGGGGCGATGCCGGCGGTGAGGGCATGGCCGACGTGGTCGCGGACGGTTTCGGTGAGGTCGTGGTGCAGACCGGTGGTGTCGCCCTGGGCGCGTTCGGCTGCCTGGTGCTCGGCCATCCGGCGCACGGCGGTGCGGAAGTCCGGGTCCTGGGTGAGTCCGGCGAGTTCCACCCAGGCGTCGACCTGTTCGGGTTCGGGGTCGTCCGGCAGGTCGGGCGTGGCCGAGCGCATCATGTCGACGAAGTCGGGGTTGGCGTCCAGGTCGCCGAAGGTGTCGTCGATGAAGTCGTGGACGAGGCGTCGGCGTTCGTCGTCGGAGAGTTTGGCGAGCTTGTGCATGAGGTCCATTTCCTCGGGGGTGGAGACCCGCTTGGCTACCACCCGGAGCACCGCGCGACGCAGTCGCAGGGTGCGGATCTGAACGTCCAGCGCGTCGGCATGCGCCGCCGCGACCTCGGGCACCGAGATCTCCCGGTCCAGCACCTGCCGGATGACGGCAAGGTCGAGTCCCAGGTCACGCAGTGTCCGCACCAGGTCCAGACGCGCGAGCGCGTGGATGTCGTAGAGCCGGTAGCCGGCCGGGCTGCGGTCGGTCGACGGCACGAGTCCAGTGTCGGAGTAGAACCGTATGGTCTTCACCGTCAGCCCGGTCCGCCGGGCCAACGCCCCGATCGTGTAAAGCGTGTCGCCGTCCATGACCCCACCCTTGCGTCTCCCCTTACTGGAGACTCAAGCCCCGCCCGGAACGGTTCACTCCGAGGCGCCCCGGTACCTGGACAGGTAACTGCTGCTGATCAGCCTCATGGAACCGGTGGTTCTGTGGGCCAGACCGATGCGGTCGTCTACTCGCGCGTCGCGCCCTCCGGCCACAACACGCGCACTGGGACCCCGTTCCGCTGGGCATAGGACACCACGTCGGCCGTGCCGCCGTATCCCCACGCCGGTTTTCCGTCCCATACAGCGAACAGTTCGTCGGCCAGGCCGACGAGGATCTCACTGCCTGCCATATGCGCTTGAGAGTCTGAAGCCGTCATGCCGGTGTGGTGCACTTCTGCCGCCCGGCGCACCAGCTCGTCGTAGACCGGCCAGTGGCTTTCCGGCAGGCCCTCGCGGTATTGCTCGGCAGGTACGACGACTTCGAGGCTTCCCCCGTGCTCGAGTACCGCCTCGGCGAACCACGCATCCGGACCGTCCGCGATGCACGAGATCCCGACCAACTCGGTTGCGTCGAACTCGCGAATGGCCTCTGCGAGAAGCTGCCGAACCTGCTGCTCGACTTCTCGGCTCAGCCCCCGGTGCCCGGTGATCCCGACGCGCATGGACGGTTCCTCCTACAGATAGACGCCGTGAAGGCGTTCATCGAAGTCGCGCACCACCTTGGGCGGCGACGTCAGCGACAGTGACCGGCGCACCGCGCGTGAGCGCTCCACGATCCGGCCAGAACGGTACTGGAGCCCTGTGTCCAGTGCCCTGGACGCCAGGGCGAACGCGGCCTCGATCCTTCCGGCCGCAAGATGGCCGGCGGCCAGGTCCAGGACGACCAACGCCCGTTGCTTCGCGTGTCCGGAGGCCAGTGCTTCGACATCATCGCCCAGGACCCATTCCGCGAGGCCGAGGCGGGCACCACAGGTGACACGGCAGGCGGCAACCTTGTTCGCGTCGAAATGGAAGACCCACGGCCACGGTGGCGGTTCTTCATGCGCGATTTTCTCCGCTACTGCCCTGCTCCGCGTCAGTGCGCGGTCAGCGGCACGCCGGTCACCGATCGCCGCGTGAGCGAGCGCGTCGACCGAGCACAACCATGCATCAGCCACTGCCGGGCGTTGCTCGCCCAGGTACCGCCGTGCACTCCGCGCGAGGTTGAGCGCCTGCGCACCGTTCCCGCCATGCGCCTCGAACTGCGCGAGGCTACCGGCCTGATATGCGGCAAGTAGCGGATCTTGTGCGGAGCGCGCCGCCCGGATCGCCGAGCCATACCAAGATCGCGCTGACCCGTGGTCGCCCATGTCCCACGCCAGCCAAGCCGCCAAGCTCGCTGCCTCACTACCTACCGCAGCCAACCGCGGGCGATGTCCATCTTCTCCGGCGTCCCGCGTCACGTTCTGGATCAGCCTGATGTGCGCATGGACAGCCTCGGCGAGATCACGCGACGGCGTCGAGCTGTCGAGTCGGCGATACGTTGCCGTGTTCAGCCGGAGGGCTGCCGCCTGGTGTCCCGTAGCGTCTACGTTCGGGACAGCACCCAGTATCGGGCTGGCCGCCGCTGCGGCCACACCACCCAGGAATGCGCGTCGCTCCACTTGCTCAAATCCGTTCCGCACCGTGCTTTGTTCGGCCAGTCCGACCATCTGGACGGGGATGCTCAGGTGGGCGGCGATCGAAGCCAGGGTGTCCGTGCTGTAGGAGCCGGTCCCGCGCTTCTCCAGACGGGAGACCGCTGACTGTGACAGCCCGCATGCCTCGCCCAACTGCTTCTGTGTCATGCGAGCTTCCTTCCGGACCAGCTCGATGACCCTTCCGTAATCGCCCCCGCGAGATGCGTCTCTGATCGCCGGTGACTGCCAGTTCATCGGCTTCTCCCCACGCTACGAGCCTCAACCAACGGTGCCACGAAGCCGTACTCGTACCCGCCCAGCGCATATCCCTATACGAGTACCGCATCAGCTGATGTTCCCATGTGCGTCACCGGCGTTGACTGTCTGTCAGCCGTCGTGTGAGGGACACAGCAACAGGCGTCCCACGTCCGGCGGTTACTAGATCCGGGGCCCTGTCCTCGATCCCCTGTTGGGGACGGAGCCGCCAATTCGACCGCAGAGGAGCAGTCCTCATGACCCGCCGAGCCCGGATTGCCGTAACCGGTGCACCGTCCGCTGTCGCCTTCGCAAGGGACCGAGTCATAGCGCAGATTCAGGCGTGGGGTGTACGGCTCGGCGAAGCGGAACAGGACGCGATCAAGCTCGTCGCTTCGGAGCTGATCACCAACGCTGTGGTTCACGCCACGGGTTTCGTCACCGTGGGTCTCTACCTCAACGAGGAACGGCTACTCCTGGTCGTCCACGACTGCAGCCCCGAGCCGCCCAGGCGTCAGGTCACCACGGAGGACGACGAAGGGGGCCGCGGCCTGGTCCTGGTCGAATTCCTCGCCGCGCGGCACGGCTGGCAGCCGACGAACAACGGCAAGAAAGTCTGGGCGGAGTTCGACGTACCTGTGCCCGCGTCGGCCGTACACGGCGGAGTGCTGGGCGAGCGCATGCGTGCCGTGGCCCCGCGCGCATACACCCACGTCATGCCGGAGCGCCGCGCACTGGTGCCCGGCCTGTGAACGCGGCACACCAAGCGCCCCCAGGAAGCTGATGGGTCACCCGGCGTGGGATTCGTCATCTCGATGCTTGGCATCGGACTCGTCCCCCCCGCTAGGCCGTCGTGCTTCACGACCACTACAACGGCGCCAGTTGTGACGTCCTCCGTGGCGGCCGGCACCTGCGCAGAGGTACCAGAACACCCCCTACGAAGGAGGCACTTTATGTTCGCCCACTCGGATCGGCTCCCTACCGGGACGCCCCTGCCGAATGGCATCAGCACCCCCACACCATGGGGGCTGCGACGCATGGCGCCGTACCCAGCTTTCGCACCCTCGTATGCCCGTGTTGAGCTGGACCCGGTGACCCAGACTGGGCGCTATTTCGACGCCACCGGGCAGGTCATGGAGATGCCCGGACATGGGACCAGCACGGGCACCAAGCCCGCGACCAACACCGGGAACCCCTCCGACGGCGCGGGCCCCGGCGGTAGCGGTGGCGGCGACCAGGACACCGGGAACGACAGCGACCAGTGAGTGACACGGGTCCGGTTCTGGTCGTCACCAACCTGGACGACCCCACGACCGACCTGGTGATCGACGAGCTGCACGACCGGGGCGTTCCGGTCGTGCGGTTCGACTCCGGGGACTTCCCCGCCACCTTGTCGTTCGCGGCCACCATCACCGGCGAGGGCATCACCGGCAGTCTCGCCACGCCCTCGCGTACCGCCGATCTGGGGCGGGTGCGGTCGCTGTACTACCGCCGCCCTTCCGGCTTCACCTTTCCGCACCTGGACGAGCAGACCGCCCGTTTTGCCGTCACCCAGGCCCGCTACGGCATCGGCGGCGTCATGGCTTCCCTGCCGGGCTGCCTGTACGTGAACCATCCGCACCGCATCGGCGACGCCGAGTTCAAGCCCTCCGGCCTGGCCGCCGCAGCAACCGCAGGTTTCGCGCTCCCGCCGACGCTCCTGACATCCGACCCGGACGCGGCGCGTGCGTTCATCAAGGCGCACGGCCCGGTGATCTACAAGCCGTTGTCCGCGCCCTTGTACCGGAACGCTGACGGTGTCTCATGCACGGTGAAGGTCGCCCAAGTGACGGCCGAGGAGATCGACGATGCGGTCTCCGGAACAGCCCACCTGTTCCAACAGCGCGTGGACAAGGTCGCGGACGCGCGCGTGACCGTCATCGGGGACGACGTCTTCACCGTCCGGATCGAGTCGGACCTGTTGGACTGGCGCACCGATTACGACCGGCTCACCTATACCCCCGTGCAACCCCCGCCTGGCCTGGCCGCTGCCATGTTCCGTTACCTGAAGCACTTCGGGCTGGTCTTCGGCTGTTTCGACTTCGCCATCGGCCGTGACGGGCAATGGTGGTTCCTGGAGTGCAACCCCTCCGGGCAATGGGCGTGGCTGGAACCGGAGACCGGGCTGCCGATGGTGGCAGCGATGGCGGATCTCCTGGAGAGGAAGACGGGATGAACGACAAGGAGTTGAGGGCACGGCTCGTTGAACGACTGGCCGACAGCGGGCATCTGCGTACCGAGCCTTGGCGAGCGGCGGTGTCTGCGGTTCCGCGCCATGAGTTCCTTCGCGGGGGCTTCTTCCAGCAGGTCGACGGTTCCACGCCCACGGCCTGGGCTCCGGTCATGCAGGACGATCCGCGGTGGTTGGAGGGGTGTTACGACGATGCCTCCTTGGTGACGCAGATCGCCGGAACGATCGTGCCCGGGGACATCCGGGGGGAGATCATGCGCGTCCCCACTTCGTCCAGCACCATGCCCGGCCTGGTGGTGCGCATGCTCGAAGACCTGAGGGTCGACGAGGGCCATCGTGTCCTCGAAATCGGCACGGGGACCGGTTACTCCACGGCCCTGATGTGCCACCGGCTCGGCGATGACCTGGTGACCTCCGTCGAGGTCGACGAGAACGTGTCGGCCCGCGCCCGAACCGCCCTGGATCAGTGCGGGTTCGCACCGAACCTGATCGTGGACGACGGTCTTGCCGGCCACAAGGACGAGGCTCCCTACGACCGGGTGATCGCTACTTGCGGACTCCTCACCGTTCCGCAGAAGCTGATCGAGCAGACCCGTCCCGGCGGGATCATTCTCGTCACGCTCTGCGGATGGCTGTACTCGTCCGAACTGGCCCGGCTCACGGTCCACGACGACGGTACGGCGTCCGGTCGGTTCCTCGACGGACAGATCTCCTTCATGCTCGCCCGCCCACAACTGCCGCCGCCGCTCGGCCTGCTACCCGATCTCGACGCCGGCGACGAGCGTCAGGCGGCCCTCGGCGCCGACGTGATCAACGACTGGAACACCCGGTTCGTCGCTCAACTCGCCGCCCCGCGCGCGCAGCGGGTCACTCTCACCCGTGATGGCCGGACGGAGGACCTGTTCCTCGACGTCGAGACCGGCGCCTGGGCAGTGCTTTGGGAAAACCACGGTCAGTGGACGGTCCGGCAGGGCGGTCCATCCCGTATCTGGGACGCGATCGAGGAGCACATCACCCGGTGGCGTGCTGCTGGGGCGCCGCAACTGGAGCGGTTCGAGATCACCGTGACATCCGAACGGCCGTCGATCACCTGGCCTGGAGGATGACCTTCTGTCACAACCGCGCCGTGGCTCTGGTGCGCTGACGCCCCACTCCGGTTACGTCAGATGTAGGTGGCTATCCGCCGCAGTGCGGGCGCGTCGGCCGACGCTGCCGGGCCCACGGTGGTCGGTCGCAGGAATGTGACAGCCGGGTGCCGCACTGTCACATTCCCGCGACC